>JBFFIU010000010.1:0-28043 GCA_041556275.1 Anaerolineales bacterium
ATTTGAGGTTCAAGCCAGTCCTTACTCTCTTGGCTGCAAGGTGAAAGCTTTGTTCACAGCTGCCTCTACGCTGGAGGAATTAGAAGCGATTGAGGTGGAGGACAAGGTTCTGCTGCTCTACGGCGATCTGGCCAAAGAGCAGCTGATGCCGAAGAACTTTCCCTTCTATAACCCGGAAGAACACCAGGCTATCATCGGGCTGCTGGAGACGAAGAAACCACTTGCCATCCTTGCCGCCACCACGCGGAATCCTGAGTTGGCTGGCGGCTTGTACCCCTTCCCACTGATCGAAGATGGCGATTTCGATATCCCCTCGGTTTTTATGAAGGAGGAGGATGGTGAGAAGTTGTTAAAACATTTGGGTGAGGAGGCCACTTTGATTTCCGATGCGCAGCGGATTCCAGCGAAAGGATACAATGTGATCGCCCGTAAAGGCAATGCTGGCGATCGAAGTGTCGTGGTCTGTGCGCACATCGATGCCAAGCTGGGCACGCCTGGGGCGATCGATAACGCCGCCGGAGTCGTGGTGCTGCTCGTACTGGCTGAGCTCTTGGAGGCTTATGATGGGAAACATGGAGTCGATCTAATCGCCTTCAACGGAGAGGATTATTATTCTGCCCCGGGGCAGGTGCATTACCTGCAGAGCAACCAGGGGAAGTTGGAGCAGATCAGACTGGCGATCAATATTGATGGCGCCGGGTTCAAGGAGGGTAAGACTGCCTATTCCCTGTATGAATGCCCAGCGGAGATTCGCGCTGTAGTCCAGAAGGCGTTCTCCACCCAAGAGAATACCATTGAAGGGGAGTTGTGGTACCAGAGCGACCATTCGATCTTCATCCAGAACCAGGTTCCAGCGGTGGCGATCACCTCAGATCGGTTAATGGAACTCTCGACGAATATCACCCACACGGAGAAAGATATCCCCGACATTGTGGCTCCGGGGAAGCTGGTTGATATTGCTATAGCTTTACGAGATGTGATCCTGGAACTCGATCGTCAGCTGTAATTATCACCTGTGTGATCAATCTGTTCACCAGTTAGCAGAACAGAAGAATCGAGGTCCAAGTTCTCATCTGGTGTGTTTTCTTCTTCGCTTTCTAGATCGGGCGCCAGTGGTGGTAGCTCATCGAGCGATCCAAGACCAAACAGGTGCAGGAATTCGGCCGTGGTGGCATACAGTATCGGCCTACCGGGTCCATCGGCGCGACCAACATCCTGAATCAGTTCTTTCAGTAATAAATTCTTCATTACGCCATCGCTGTTGACACCACGGATGCTGTCAATATGCGGGCGGGTGACCGGTTGTTCGTGTGCAACGATCGCCAGCACTTCTAAAGCTGCTTGGCTCAGATGGCTGGTGAATTCCAGGCCTAGAAATCTCTCCACTAGATCAGCCATTTCTGGTGCGGTCGTCAATTGAATCCTTCCCGCATGACGTTGCAGGCGTAATCCTTGTTCTTGGAGATCGAGCGCCAATAAAGATAATCCGTCTTCAATTTCGGCTGGAGAGATATCCAGGGTTGCCGCCAGCTGAGATACTGAGACAGCTTCCGGGGCGACGAACAGCAGCGCTTCAAGGCAGGCTTTCAAATCCGGAACATTTTCTTTTTGATGGGTGTTGGACATGCTATAATCTGTCCTTGGGTAAAATCAAAAGTATAAGGTATCTGTGTTAGTAAAACTATGCAAATAAAAAAAGTTATTCCACTAATTATATTCGTATTAATTCTCAGTGTGCTGGCGTGCAATCTCAGCTTCCCTTGGGGATCGTCTCGTGAACCAGTCCCTGTTACGACCGAAGCCGCTCAGAGCCTGGAAGAAACAGTTGAAGGGCTTTTTGAAGAACCTCAACTTGATGAAGAGATCACGCTTGTCATCACGGAGACGCAGTTAACATCAATTATCGCCTTTGAGATTGAAGAGCGCGCTGGGGCAATTATAACCAATCCGCAGGTGCGTTTACGGGATGGTCAAATACAATTAAGTGGCGACGTTGACAGCCAGGGGATATCGGCGCCCGCCGAGATTGACATAGGCGTAAGTGTGGATGTAGTGGGTAGACCAGTTTTGAATGTGGTTTCAGCCAAGGTTGGTCCATTCCCTGTACCTGCAGATATGATCTCAGAGTTTGAGGTCATCCTGAACGACTCTTTTCGTGATCAGATAGAATCGATGGCACCGAACTTGCATGTTGAAAGTATTCTTATTGCTGATGGTACCATGACGATCATTGGACGTACAAAATAGTAAATTGGGATGGGAAAGAATTTCCCTGGTAATGTACGCTTCCTGGTATTAGTGGGGGTAAGTATCATTCTCATGGTGGGATGTGCGGCCCCAGAAGTCACTGAGGGATTGATCAACGTTGGCATATCCGTCGATGGAGATGAGTTTTCTGTGGATATTCCGGCCGGAAGTACCGTGGACAACGCCTTGCGAGCTGGTGGAGTATTACTTGGTTCCCTGGATAGAACGGACCCTCCCTTGTACACCGTTTTAGGGCAAGGCTCTCAGATTCGAGTTGTCAGGGTGGAGGAAGATTTTTCTGTCGAACAGGAGGTGATTCCATTTGAAAGCCAGGTTGTACGCAACGAATCGCTTCCCGAGGGGCAGGAATATTGGCTCCAGCTCGGTGAAAATGGCTTGCGCGAAATAACTATTCGCCGCTTATTTGAGGATGGAGAAGAGGTTTCGAGCAACCCGGTTAAGTCGGTTATGATTAAAGAGCCGATCCCCCAAATCCGCATGGTGGGGGTACAGAAAGCATTTGCACCTTTTGAAATACCCGGAGTATTAGCTTACCTTGTGGATGGCGATGCTTGGGTTATGGAAGGTTCTACGGGTAACCGCCGCCAGCTGATCACTTCGGGGGATCTTGATGGACGCATCTTCACTCTTTCACCGGATGGGGAATGGCTGCTGTTCACCCGCAGCTCAGAGGAAGAGGATACGATCAACACACTCTGGTCTGTACCCCTGGATAATGAAGCTGGTGGGGAGGTTGATCTGGGTGTGAGCAATATCGTTCATTTTGCAGATTGGAAACCAGACTCAGGCTTGACGATTGCCTATTCAACGGTTGAGCCTAGACCGGGGGCACCTGGTTGGCAGGCGAATAACGATCTGCAGTTGTTGAGTTTTTCCAGTTCGGGTTTCGTGAGGCAGCTGGATCCATTGCTGGAAACCAACTCCGGGGGTTTATATGGTTGGTGGGGAACTGAATTCCACTGGTCCCCTGACGGTTTGAGCATTGCCTATGCCCGTCCAGATGAGATTGGGATTATTGACCCAGAAGGGGAATCAGATATTCTTCAAACTCCTCTGAAACAGTTCACACCAGTGCAGACCTTTGCAGATTGGGCATGGGTACCTGGAATCTCCTGGGGGCCAGAAGGAGATATCTTGTATGGCGTTGATCACGCACAGCCTGAAGGTTCGCAGATTTTCGATTTAGAAGTTTTTCAAATGGAGAGGCGTAATAATTTCGTGATCGCTTCTGAAGTTGGCATGTTTGCCTATCCGGTCCCATCTCCACAGCAAACCTTGAGGACTGGCGAAAACGCTCATTTAGTTGCTTTCCTGCAGGCTGCATTCCCAATGCAAAGTGAGACCAGTCGCTACAATTTAGTGACTATGGATCGTGATGGATCGAACAAAAAAATACTCTTTCCTTCTGAAGGTGCTGAGGGACTTGAGCCCCAAAAGCTGGTTTGGTCACCTGAATCACTTGAGAAATCTGGTGATCCAGCCATAGCCTTTATTTACCAGGATAATCTGTGGATCGTGGACAGTGTGACCGGGGAAGCATGGCAGATCACTGGCGATAATTTGACCAGCCGCATAGATTGGAAGTAGGTTTGTGGTAATTATAAAAAGCGGGAAAAAATTGTATATCTTTTAGTATTATTGAGGAAATAAAACATGCGAATTTTAGTTACAGGTGCGGCGGGTTTTCTTGGATCGAATTTATGCGATCGCCTGATATCTGAAGAACACCAGGTGATTGGAATGGATAATTTCATCACTGGCAGCCCCGATAATTTGGAACATCTCGCTGGGGATCCTAATTTTTCCTTCATCCGACATGATGTATCCGATTATATTTTTGTGCCGGGGGACATCGATGCGATAATGCATTTTGCTTCTCCAGCGAGTCCGAACCCCAATTCCCCTTTCGGGTACTTGAATCTACCCATCCAGACATTAAAAGCGGGTGCTTTGGGCACCCATAACACTCTCGGGATTGCCAGGTCTCATAACACACGATTTATCCTGGCTTCAACCAGTGAGATCTATGGTGACCCTCTTGAACACCCACAGACTGAGGAATATTGGGGTCATGTTGATCCAATTGGTCCACGCTCGGTTTACGATGAAGCAAAACGGTTTGCAGAAGCTTTAACCATGGCATATCATCGGTTTCATGATGTTGACACCCGTATTGTAAGAATATTCAATACCTACGGTCCAAGGATGCATTTAGATGATGGGCGCGTGGTCCCAAATTTCTTGCAACAAGCGATATTGGGTCAACCACTAACGGTTTATGGGGATGGCTCTCAAACACGAAGTTTCTGTTATGTGGATGACTTGATCGAGGGCATCTATCGTTTACTACTCTCGGATGAACATCTTCCGGTGAATATCGGCAATCATGTGGAATCGACGATCCTTGAATTCGCAGAGCGAATAAACGAATTGACCGGAAACACCGCCGGGATCACCTATGTGGAAGATGCGAGAGGAGAGGGTGATCCGCAGCGGCGACAACCGGATATTTCCCGTGCCAAGGAGATTCTTGATTGGGAACCGAAAATCAGTTTGGAGGAAGGCTTGATGAAAACAATCCCATATTTCAAAGAAAAAATGGGGTTGGTATGACGCTCACCTCAATTGCCACCAATCCGCGTGAACGCACCCGCTTCCTGAAATTTGCCGTCGTGGGAATAGTTGGCGCAGTAGTTGATTTTGGTGCATTTAACCTGTTTACTTCCTTGCTGGGTATGACAGCTGTACTGGCCAGCGTATTATCCTTTATTGCGGCCATAATCAGTAATTTCACCTGGAATCGATATTGGACTTACCCAGATTCAAGATCGAAACCGATCGCACAACAACTGACCCAATTTTCTGTGGTTAGCGTTATTGGATTAGTAATACGTACTCCAATCATCGCTTTGTTGGTTCCTTTGTTCACCCGATCATTCAGTTCATTATCGATTTTTCCGATCGGTTTCATATCTGCAGAATTTTTTGCCAAAAATCTCGCGCTGGCAATTGCTGTCATTGTCGTTATGTTTTGGAATTTCTTTATCAATCGCTATTGGACTTATAATGATGTCACTTAAATTTGGCTTCTGTTATAAAGCAGAGATTTTCGTTGGAGGAAGTAAATTAGATCATAATTTGTGATCCTTGAGCGGGTATAATTCTCTGAAATGGAATTCTCAAAACGACCGATTCCACTGTATACAACCTCTGGAGATACCGCGGGGTATCTGGTCTTTCCATATATATATGACAACATTGGGGATTGGATTGGGTGGGTCAATGGGGATAATTTTGTCTACTCGGTATATGGGCGCTATGTTGGCTGGTTAAGTAAGGATCGACGAATTCTGCGCAGACGAGCGGAAATTTTCCAAAAGTCGGATGTCCAGCCACCGCACGCACCCCCTCGAATTCTACCCCCGGCAACTGTACCTTTGCCCCCTTTAATGGCTGAGCTGAAGTACGAGACGGTTGATGTCCTCGAAGATATGCCGGAACTATTGCCCAGGGTGGATGACTTTGCTGTGAGCGATGATGCTTAATAAAGAGCAGCCTTTGGGGACATCTAGCAGCGCTTCGCGAACTAATTTTCCACAATTAATGCAACCGTCCCATTCAAAATGCATTGAAACAGACTGTGTCAAGGAGAGCGATTGCTTATGAGATCATTGAATCCTTTCAGAAGGAAAAGCGACCAGAAAGAAGAGAAAAAGGAATTCGATCCTCAAGAATCTGGCGAACCAACTGATTTTGATGGCTTCATGCGCAGAGGTTGGGCGAACCATTCTCGAGGTGAACAAGCCCAGGCAGAATCGGATTTTCGTCGCGCATTATCATACTCTCAAAATTCAATCGATGCTCACTTCGCGCTGGGGTTAGTACTGAAAACCCAGGGAAAGAAGGAAGATGCAGTTGAGACCTTCAACGTTACCATGGGATTGATTGAGCAAGGCGCAATCGAAGATAACGAGAAAAGAGTAATGCTACGCAGGTTAACCTTGGGTCACATCAATGAACTAACCATTGGGGATTGGAATTTGGAGGATGAGATTTGGCATCAAGCATAGCTTCACATCGCGAGCGCCTTGAAGTATGTATCTCCGGGGGTGAATTAGATCGCCCTGCAATCGCACTCTGGAGACATTTTCCGGTTGATGATCAATCGCCTGTTACCCTGGCAGAAGCAACAGTTAATTTTCAGCGTGATTTTGATTTTGATCTTGTCAAGGTCTCACCTTCATCTTCATTTTGCATCCGGGATTGGGGAGCAAAGGATGAATGGCGCGGTCTTCCTGAAGGGACGCGTGATTATACAGTCCGGGTCGTTCAGCATCCGGAAGATTGGGAGAGGCTTCATGTCCTTGATCCATACAATGGCAGTCTATCTGCTCAAATTGAATGCTTGCGCTTGATCGCTGCTGAGTTAGGCGGAGAAGTGCCGATTATCCAAACCATTTTCAGTCCTCTCGCCCAAGCAAAAAACTTGGTCGGCCCAGATAATTTGTTGATCCATGTTCGCCGATACCCGCAAGCTTTAAAATCAGGCTTAGAGATAATCGCTGAGTCGACCCAAAGATTTATTGAGGCTGCACGCCAGACTGGAATAGACGGGATATTCTATGCAGTTCAACATGCTCAGTATTCACTGTTCTCTGAATCTGAGTATGAAATTTATGGCAGATCCTATGATCTGCAAGTTCTTGATGCTGCCCAAGATTTGTGGCTGAACATGCTGCACCTTCATGGCAAGCAAATCATGTTCAAAGACTTCTTGGATTATCCGGTTGCGATCATCAATTGGCATGATCGCGAGACGCCACCATCATTGGCTGAAGCAAAAAAGAAATTCTCTGGAGCCTTATGTGGCGGATTGCGTCGGTGGCAGACAATGGTATTAGGTACACCCGATAGTGTCACTGCTGAAGCTGAGGATGCTATCCAGTCAACCGCAGGACAGAAGCTGATCTTGGGTACTGGATGTGTCATGCCGACCATTGTCCCGCGTGGAAATATTCTGGCTGCCAGACAAAGTGTAGAGAAATGAGAAAATCGAGGTAATTAATGTTGATCGGCGACTGAGTAGACTCGATCGCTGCTTGTGGTATATATGCTTGATGAGAGTCATCTCGGGAAGTGCAAAAGGACGGAAATTACGTTCGGTGCCGGGAACTTCAACCAGACCGATCACTGACAGAGTCAAAGAAGCCTTATTCAACATCATCGGTTCAGATATTCAGGATTCTGCATTTCTGGATTTGTTCGCAGGGACAGGCAGTGTGGGCGTCGAGGCATTGAGCAGAGGAGCGGTATCGGCGGTTTTCCTCGAGATCGACAGACAGGCGATTGCCACAATTCATGCTAATCTGGAGTCCACTGGGCTTGCCAGTCGCGCAGAAGTGCACAAGGTGGATGCATTCATCTATTTGAGTAAATCCCCCAAAAGTAAATTTGATTATATTTATATCGCTCCCCCGCAATACAAGGGATTGTGGAATAAGATCATAAAGATCCTGGATAATAATGTGGATTGGTTATCTCTTGACGGATGGGTTATCACCCAAATTCATCCCCGAGAGTTTACTCCGCTTGAATTGAGAAACCTGATTGAATTCGACCGGCGGACCTACGGGAGCACAATGTTGATCTTCTATCAACGGTCAGAGGGTGAGTAGTGATACTGAATACCCGCAAACGATCTGATAACATTCACGATATTACAATATTTAACAACTAAAGAATATCGCAGGAGGGAGTGGAAACATGCCAGATGAAAACTACCCTCATCGCAGATTAAATCCATTAACCGGGGATTGGGTATTGGTTTCGCCTCAGCGGACACAAAGGCCCTGGACTGGACAGGTTGAGGGTGCCTCTCTTACCAATCTACCCCCATACGATCCTGATTGCTACCTCTGTCCTGGAAACCACCGCGCAGCTGGGGAGGAGAATCCAATCTACTCATCCACTTATGTGTTTGATAATGATTACCCAGCACTTTTACCCATTGATCACTCGATTAATCCTGCAAAAACAGACCACTGGATTCCGCACAGGGCGAAAGGGATTGGGAAAAATATCCCAGAACGCTTTTTTGTGGTCGATCAAGAATATGGGATTTGTCGGGTGGTATGTTTTTCTCCTCGCCATGATCTCACTCTTCCTGACCTTTCAAATGACCAGATCGAAGCTGTTGTTAACACTTGGATAGATCAAACACACGAGCTAGAGTCGCGTGATTATATCCGCTACGTACAGATCTTTGAGAATAAAGGAGCTATGATGGGCGCCTCAAATCCACATCCCCACAGCCAGATCTGGGCTACTAGTCATATTCCGAATGAACCAGGAAAAGAATTATCTTCTCAATCTGTTTATCTGGAACAGTACGGGTCTTGTTTATTGTGTGATTATTTAAATATTGAGCGAATAGCCGGGGAAAGGGTTGTGGTTGAAAACGATCACTTCACCGCTCTGGTGCCCTATTGGGCGAATTGGCCTTTCGAGATAATCCTTCTGTCAAATCGGCATCTCGTATCAATGACTGAGCTGAATCGGGACGAATCTGCATCTTTGGCCGATATCCTGAAGCGCATCACCACCCGTTATGATAATCTGTTTGAAGTTTCTTTCCCATATTCAATGGGATTTCACCAATCCCCCGGTGATGGAAATGATCACCCGGAATGGCATTTTCACGCCCATTATTATCCCCCCCTACTGCGATCTGCCACAGTTCGTAAATTTATGGTTGGATTTGAAATGCTCGCTTCACCCCAACGGGACCTCACGCCAGAGGGGGCGGCTGAGCGATTGCGATCAGTCAGTGGGGTTCACTTCCGCAATTTGTCTCAGGTAAACTAGAACAATCCCCGCATAATTAACAGGAATCCAAAAATTATCATCGGTATGCCCAATGGTAGCAGAATTACCGTAATGCACAGCACACCACCGATGATGAGCATCACAAGCCCCAAGAGGACCGCGATCAATCGCCCTGTCAAACTGACGATCCATGTGAAGAACCGCCAAATTGCCCAAAATGGCCACAAATACCAGGGAACTGGATCGGATTTCGTTATTTGAGACATTCTATTCTCCCAATTTAAGATCTAAACGGATTGCCGATATTCATTTTAATATACGTAGAAATCTTGGAGAAGTCGCGTTCACAGTTAAAGTTTTTTGTTTATTATATGCATTATCGCGTTAATCACGGAACAAGATCATCAGGCGGTCCTCTTCATCATACCAATAGAGTGCTGAAAACGGTGGATCGCTCATTTGGACCTGCAGTACTTTCGGTAATAACACCGGCAAATCTTCCACGAGTGGCAAGCTGTGTAATTGATCTATCTGAACCCACTCCAGTGTGCCTTCAGATGTTGCTGGGAGCTGGTCGCTATAATCGCTGCTTCTGGAATGTAAGTCACCCCGCAAAACATAAATTCCAACCCCGATATTATCGCCCGTATCGACCGTGATAAGCCCACACAGCCACAGATCTTGAACCTCAAGCCCGGTTTCTTCGCTGATTTCTCGATGAGCTGCGGAGAGGATATCCTCTCCGCGTTCAACATGTCCGCCAAGGCCATTATATAAGCCTGCCCAAAGACGCTTATCTGAGCCACCTTTAATTAGTAGGATCATATCTTCCTTTATCAGGAATATTAAGGTGCGCGGAATGAGCAGGTAGCGGTCAAGGTTTATTCCTTGATCAGAGCTTGGCATTTCAGATCCTTGGGGTCAAATAGTATCTAATAGGGATATCCTGATGAATGGGTTTATCTGTAAAGGGTATTATAAACGGTGAGTGGTATTGAAGGAGATTCGATATATTATTGAGAGGATGTTGCACTCTAGATGAACTGAGGCTATAATCGCAAGACAAACAAGTACTTATATCAAAATTCAACAAGGAGATGGCGATGGTCGACGAAAAAGATCAGATCTTTGGTAAAGTATCCGAAGATATGGATCCACTAAAGAAAATATTGGTTAAAGTCCCCGGATTTGGCGGTTATATCGAGCGACAAAAGCGACGCGATTCTGACAAACTGCTTCGCGAATACATTTTTGATCAATTCAGAGAACTGGAAGGGCGTGTTTCAAGTTTACAACGCGATTTTATCAGCCAAGGTGAAATTGCTTACGTGGATGACCTTGAAGCGACCGCCATTAAGCTGCGTACTTTTGCCGATCGGGTAAAGACTGCAACACGGGGATATACAGGTCTGTTTGATGCGGTTAATGTTAACGAGGCAGAGCTCACCGAACTCTATGTATATGACGCAGCAATGCTAGATCTTGTTGACGAGATCGATCATGCTATTGATAATGTTCAGTCATCTGTGGGAACTGATGGCTTGCCAGCCTCAATTCGTCATCTCGAGACAAAAGCAGCAGAGTGTATCCAGGTATTCGATAAACGCGATGCAGTCGTTCTTGGAATAGTGACCTAGTTTCGAATCTCTCTGGGTGTTAAAGAATAAATATTCAACAGACGTAATGAGTAGGAGATAAGATGATGGCAAGAATTTTCGATGTAATTGAATATCCAAATGAAATGCAGGATGAGATCGTGCATCGTTTTCCTGAAACGGGCTCGGGAGATTTCCGCATTGGATCCCAGGTTATTGTCCGTGAGTCGCAGTCGGTAGTTTTTTTCCGGGATGGTAATGCATTGGACGTACTCGGTCCCGGAAGACATACGATCACAACCGCCAATATCCCTCTGTTGGTCAACTTGATTGGAAGAGCGTTTAATGACAGAACGCCATTCACGGCTGAGGTTTATTTTGTTTCGATGCGCGATTTTGCCGATCGAAAATGGGGTACACCACAACCGATCATTGTCCGAAATCCGGACATGGGCTTAGGGGTTGCTCTACTGCAAGGGTTTGGCACTTACGGCTTTCAAGTCAATGACGTTCAGCAATTTGTGACCCAGATCGTCGGCACGAGAGGTGAATACCGCACCAGTGAGATTGAGACCCGCCTGCGCTCGATGCTGCTCTCCAAGCTGCAAGATCTACTCGGTGAAACAGCCGCGGAATATGATGTGCCAGAGCTTATCGGTCTTACTGAAGAGCTCGGTGCAGGTGTAAGAGCCAAGGCACAAGATGACTTTGAAGCGATCGGTTTATCGCTAAAATCCTTCTACATCTCAAATCTAAAACCCTCGAGCAAATCAGCCGAAGAATTGCGCGCTATGGGCATGCTGGATATGCAAACGTATACCCAGCTGCAGGCAGCAGATGCGATGCGTGACGCAGCCCAGAATCCCAGTGGTGGTGCTGGATTGACTGCTGGTATTGGGGCTGGCGTGGGTGTAGGGAAGGTGATCAGCGATTCCCTCGAGGGCATGACCGGGGCTGGAGCAGCTAGCGCGGGTGCTGGTACTGCTCCCAGTGGTGATAAACCAGGTGGTGGGATGCCGGAGGTAATGACTCCCGCAGAAGCAGCTACTGCACTGCGAGTATCCGAAGAAGATGTGATGGCTGCAATCGAGGCAGGAGATCTCAAGGCACGCAAATTGGGTAATGCCTACCGCATCAGCCGTGAAGCTCTCGAAGCTTTCCTTAATGGATAGTCAGAACGATTTAAAAAAACTGGTGGATTTGGTTCCACCAGTTTTTTTTTATTCAAGCACTTGCTTGACTTCTTCAACTAAATCCGATGAGATCGGCTTCCCTTTCGCTGTCTTGCGGATAAAATCTTTGAGTTTTTTGGTATGCAAAGTTGGCGCTGGGGCATTATCCGCGTTGACTTCCGCTTTTTCATTAGTAAGGATTAAAGCCGCCTGGACATCTGGTACTTGCTGCTCATCGAGATTATCTTTCAAGTAATCGGAAACAGCATGAATTTCTGATCCGATCTCGAGATCAGGACGCCCGAGGCTCTCTTGAGCGAATATTTTAAGATATAAGTTTCCGCCTTTTTGCCGCCAGCGTTTTTTCGATTCATCATAGGTGATCTCGCCTGCCTGTTGGCGGGGTAGGAGTACCCAGACTCCAGCTGGACCTACCAGGAGATGGGCAGTAGGGGATGAATAATGATAAATGCTGTAGCGTCCATCGAGACCTTTGAGAGCGGTATCAAGTAATTCATCCGGACGAGGGCGGCGACCCCAGCGATTTCCGAAGTAAATGCCTATCTGGGATAAACCGAATCCAATTACGAGGGCGATCAAAGAGATCAAGAACAATTCGGCACGAGTAAATGATATAAACATACCTCCAGCCAAAACAATTAATCCAACAATACTGGTTATTTGTCCGATGCGTGCATTGCGTTGGATCAAGCGTTCGTTAGTAATGATATCCATTTTTTTTATATATTCCTATCTCGGTCCTCTGAAAGTGTGACAAGTGTGTCAATTAGCGATCAATTAGTTTATCCTGAAAATCGTTTCAAAACCAGGCACGCATTTTGACCACCAAGCCCAAATGAATTGGAAAGGGTTGCCTCTACTAGTGCTTTGCGAGCTTGGTTAGGAACATAATCCAAATCGCATTCTGGATCGGGGGTTTCATAATTAATAGTTGGTGGGAGCCAACCATTTTGAATAGCTAAAGTGCAGGCGATGGCCTCCAATGCCCCAGATGCACCCATAGCATGACCGAGCATCGATTTTGTCGAGCTGACAGGGATTTTATATGCCTGTTCACCGAAAACAGTTTTTATGGCCCGAGTTTCGGTGGAATCATTGATAGGTGTGCTCGAGCCGTGCGCGTTTATATATTCGATTTCTTCAGGAGGTAAGTTGGCATCCTGGAGAGCCCATTTCATAGCCCGCACTGGACCAGCGCCATTAGGGTCCGGCGCAGCCACGTGAAAACCATCCGATGATGCGCCGTGTCCGACGACTTCGGCGTAAATCTGGGCACCACGTTTCTGCGCATGTTCTAACTCCTCCAGGATCAAAGCCCCCGCGCCTTCGGAAAAGACAAACCCCTCTCGGTTCAAGTCGAAGGGGCGGGAGGCTTTCTCCGGGTTGTCATTATAATTCAAGGGCATTCCACGCATCGCAATGAATCCGACAATTGCAAAGTCGCGGATCAAAGCTTCCGTCCCTCCTGTGATGACAACATCTGCGGCGTTTCTACGAATAAGTTCGCAGGCTTCGCCTATGGCATGAGTGCTGGTAGCACAAGCGTTGGTTATCGTGTAATTTGGTCCCAAACATTGGAATTGCCGCCCAATGGCAAACGCTCCCATATTTGGAATAGAACCGGGAACGGCAAAGGGATTTACTCTGGAATAACCTTTTTCATGAAATACCCTGGTGCTATCTTCAAAGAAATCCAAGCCACCGAGGCCGGTTCCGAAATAGACCGCCGATCGTTCTGGTTCTGGCATGGTCGGTGGTAATCCAGCGTCTTCAACCGCGTTCATAGCTGCAGCCAGGGCAATTTGAGCAGAACGTGGTAATCGACGAGCTTCTTTTTTATCCAGATAATCTTGTGGATTGAATTCTGGGATTTCACCAGCAATCTGACAGGGCAGCTCACTCGCATCGAATTGAGTTATCCGCCTTACACCGGATTGACCTGCCAAGAGTTTATCCCAAAATTCATCAATGGTAGTACCCAATGGTGAAATTGCCCCCAGACCTGTGATCACAACGCGTGGTTTATTCATGACACCTTTACCTGAGGAAGAGATGAGATCTGTTCTTCGATCCTGTTACGAATAGCCTCGAGTAGATTCGATTTGACCGCTTGCCGGGCAGTTCGAATGGCACTAAACAGGGCATAATCATTCGATCTCCCATGTCCGATGAATACCAGACCGTTCACACCGAGTAGAGGGGCAGCGCCTATTTCGCTGGGATCCAACAATTTCCTGATCGCGCTAAATGCGGGCCTTGCTAAACCTGCTCCGATCTTGGTGCGTAAATTGCTCGTTAATTCCTGCCGTAACATATCGACCATTAATTTTGCCACAGCTTCACTTGATTTTAAAAGGATATTGCCGGTAAACCCATCGGTGACCACCACATCAGCCTGCCCGCCGAAGAGTTCTTTACCTTCGACATTTCCGATGAAGTTTAAATCGCTGGACAAAAGCAAAGGATATGTTTCTTGGATCAATTGATTACCCTTACCTGCTTCTTCGCCATTCGAGAGCAGCCCAACTCGCGGATTTTGAATCGAAAGGACTTTCTGAGCGTATATTGATCCCATCATGGCGAATTGGTAGAGATGTTCAGGTTTACAATCAGGGTTTGCTCCGATATCCAAAACTACCGCATGTCCTCCCTGGACTGGGAACAAGGCGGTCAGAGCAGGTCTTTCCAGTCCATCAACCAACCCCAGGCGGTAAAAAGCTGTTGCCAATGCCCCCCCGGTATTTCCAGCTGTGATAAAAGCATCCGCTTGACCATTTTTTACCAGGTCGACTCCCATCGCCATCGAGTTTTTTGTCTTAGTTCGCTTGGCTTTAAGGGCGAGCTTCAGACCCTTATCCTCCATCGTGATCGATTCAGGAGCATTAATTATCTGCACTTTAGATGGGGAGCCATCCAATTGTCCCAGGCGCACACGAAGCTCGGCTTCCGGACCCACTAATAGGATTTCATCGCCATATTCATTTGCAGCCTGAATTGAGGCTTGAACTTCAGGTGCAGGACAATCGTCGCTCCCCATGGCATCTAATGCGATGCGTATAGTATTATTATATCGGGACATCTGTTATCCAATGATTTCGATTTTGTTTCGGTCGCCTGTTGCTTGACACTAGCCAGTAGGCGATTATAATACCTTTGCCCTTGCGCTGGTGCTGGAATTGGCAGACAGGCATGGTTGAGGGCCATGTGCCGCAAGGCGTGTGGGTTCAACTCCCACCCAGCGCACTAAACCGCCGACAGGCGGTTTGTTTCTTTGTAAACTTTTGTGTAACAATCGACCGGATAACCATGGACTGGTGTTAAGCATAGATTAACTTCACGAATATTGCAAGGGCTATAAAGGTAATAAAAACAAGTTGGTTGCAGGTGCATTCTTAAAGTCTTTAATCACGATTCAATCGGTGGAGGATTGAGGTTAACATGGCACAATTTCCTACCCCAGAATGGGTGAAAGAATTTGCAGAAAAATTGAACACAGATGCACAGTATGCTGAAATTGCGAAAAATTGGGAGGGCGATGTGGTTTTGTCGATTGATCCGGAAAATTCTCTAGATAAAAAAATCGTTCTGTATTTTGACCTTTGGCATGGCAGATGTCGTGAAGCGAAGATCCTCGAGGATGGTGCCGATTTAAAAGCGGCTTTCAGGCTCGATGGTGCGTATCAGAACTATAAGCGGGTTGTCAAGGGCGATATGCATCCTATGCAAGCAATGTTAACCCGAAAACTCAGCGTCAAAGGTGATATGGGCTTATTGATGCGCAATGTCCCAACGGTGCTTGATTTTGTTCGCTGTGCGCAAGAAATTACAGATGACTACGTTTGAGGCTGATTTGATTTTATTTGGAACTGATTCACGCCGTCATGTCACCGACATGACGGTTTTTGGTTTTGGTTTGCGAGCGAGCAGTTGAGCCAACCCTCTCTCTGGATGGGTATCCCCAGGGGGTTTGATTTCTTCAGAATTGTAAATGATCTGAAAATCTTGGAAGTATTCAAACAGCTCTCCAGGATTTAAGTAAAAGATTTTTTTCTCTTCGATCTCGCTGAGATTGAAGTAGGTTTCAAAGAAGATCAAGCCACCAGGTACAAGAGCTTGACGATAAACGGGGATTGTAGCTCGTTCCAGGAAAAAGAAATTAAGGATCACATCAAAATAATCTTTGGGTAACCACGGGTTGGATAAGTCAAGGACAACAGCCTCCAAGGAGAATCCTTCTTTCTGTGCGCGCTGTTTTGCGAGCCGTAAAGCGATTTCAGAAATATCCACGGCGAGGACACGTAATCCATGTTCCGCTAAGAATTGACCATTGATCGAAACTCCACTGGCGGCATCTAGGCCATACCCGCTTTCGGGAAGAAGGTGTGCGTGAGTGGTCAACAACTGGCGTGGTTTTCGTTCCAACCAGAGATCTTGGTCACGCTGGTACTTTTCATCCCAACGTCGTGCTTCAGGGTGGGTCATAGTCGAGATTATCCTTCACCATTAATCAGAAATCCTACTTAAATCTTCAAAAATCAATCTCTCCTTTTAATCGATTTATCTGGAGCGTGTTTTTGCTAACCTGGGGTGGTCTTGCGATTGTGGAAATAATCATATCCTCATTTGGTGTAGGTCTTCGTCATATATCGAAATCTAGCAGGATCGGATTACAACGCGATTACGGGCATCCTCCTCGCGCCCGTAATCTTATGTTTGCCTCTCAAGTTCCCCCTTCAGGCGAATTAATGAATTCTTGCTGCAGGATCGCTGGAACCAGCTAATTGTCCTTGGATGAATGCAAAATAGCTGACCAGGGGGAGATGGTTGGGGCAGGCCTGTTCACACATTCCACACCCTGCACAAGAGATCATCCATTGCTTTACATCAGAGCGTAGATATCTTCCATGTATATCTTTGGCAGGGTATTGTGAATCACATAGTGGGCACACATCAAGGCAATCTCGGCATTCTCCGCAGCCTTCGAAATGATCAAGCAGCGCATCTAAATTACGAGGTAAGACACTTGCCAGATTATCGAACAATCGTTTCCGCGTTTGCGAGCTGCGCTGGAGGAGGCGCGAGACGATTCGATCTCTTTGTTGTAAAAGATCTGATTCTTCATCGGTGGGGGGGTGTTTGTCTATTAAAAGGTCGAGGGTTGTTCCCCCCCGAACTTGGATCAAGATTTTTTGCCTCACGGGTAATCCGATGACTCCGATATTGATATCTGCATCCTGACCAACAGGTGAGCGGCATGCCTGACAGGCAGAGCGGAACCGGTAAGCCGCGATACCCCCCTGCCTGGCAAATTGTAAGGCATTCAAGTCGGATCCTTTTGGTGATCCTGTTCTCTTTGAACGCCACTGATAATCATCTTCCGGATACGTGCTTAGGCAGTCCACTGTAAAAGTCACTATTCGCTCTTCGGGAATTGCTTCCCGTTTCTGCTTTCCTTGCAGGGCTCGCATTTCACATGGCCGCAATAGAATGCCTACCCTGGAATCAGGATTATTTTGTAGGATTTGGGGTAAATATTTGGCATTGTTTTTAGTCATCAAGGGCTTGAAAGGATTGACTTGCTGGAGTTCTTCAGAATGAGTGAGAATATGCGGTCTCCCATCCCCATTTGTAGAAACCATCATTAAATCTAAGTCCAATCCTTCCCATGCATCGATCATGACCTGTTGCACCTCACCTAGGGGGTCGCCGCGTGTTTCAATTAACCATCGAGCTTCCATAGCAGCCTCTCCTTCTGATTTGGTTGTTTCCATTTGCATGTTGTTCTTCCCTCAGGTCTTCATAAATCGAGTTGTTCGGTGATAACTTCGGCGACATCCATGACCTGAATTTGATCTGTTAAGCCTTTTGAGCGGATCGCATCGTCAAACATCAGTAAACAATAAGGGCAGGCGGTTGCTACAACCTCAGCCCCAACATCTAGAGCCTCATCGAGGCGGCGGTGATTGATGCGGGTATTGGGATCGGTTTCCATCCACATTTGACCTCCACCGCCACCGCAACAGAAGCTGTCTTTCCCTTTTCTGCTCATCTCTAGCGGTTCAATATTTGCCTGGGCAAGCAATTGTCTGGGTTGTTTGTATATCTGGTTGTAGCGACCCAAATAACACGAGTCATGAAAAGCCAGCCTGCTTTTGCTGCCATTTCCATCATTTGGTCTTGTCTCATTGTCTAACGGCAGCTCTGCAAGAAATTCTGTAAGGTGTTGAACTTGGTATTGACTACCGAATTGGGGGTATTCGTTCTTCAATGTATTGAAGCAATGCGGACAAGCCGTAACGATACGGTTAAACTTGATACGCCCGAAAGCCTCGATGTTTTGTTCCGCCAGCATCTGGAAGAGATATTCATGTCCCAGGCGGCGAACAGTCTCCCCACAGCACATTTCATCCAATCCGAGAATTCCAAATTCGATCTCAGCGTTTACAAGTAAGCGGACGATGGCTTGAGCAACTTTCTTGTTACGGTCGTCATAGGCATATGCGCATCCCAAAAAGAGCAATACATCAGTTTCATCACCAGGTTGCAGCTCTTGCACCTCAAGTCCCTCCGTCCAGGCTATGCGATCTTCAGGCGGCATCCCCCAAGGATTACCCTGCCGTTCTACATTGCGCATGACATCACCCACGGATTTCGGCATCTTACCCGTAGTCAGTACCTGGTAGCGTCGCAGATCGATGAGCTCATCAATTGGGTTCACAAATGCCGGGCAGCGATCCAAGCAAGCACCGCATGTCGTGCAGAACCAGGGAGTCTCTTCAGGTATGAATTTGCCCAGCATTTCAGCATCCTGGTTGCCATTAGTATTGACTAAACTGGTGAGCATTGCTTGGCGCATTTTTTGTATGAAAGACCTTGGCGAATAAGGCATTCCGCTGAATGCAACCGGACAGACTTCTTCACAACGCCCACAACGAACACAGGCGTCGAATGAGAGAAGTTGGATGCTTGTGAATTCAGACACCTTTCCAACCCCCAGAATGTCTGCCTCCTCGATATCTTCTATTGTCTCAAGAGTGCTTGATCCACGACGAGGTTTCAGGAGGATATTGAGTGGTGTATAGACTAAGTGGCGCAATTTTGTAAAAGGAATGCTGGCCACCAGTGCTAATCCCAGCAAAATGTGTGCGAAGAAAAGGTAACGGTGCATGCTGGCAGCTGTTTCTGTTGTAAATCCAATAGCTCCCATGAGATTTGCAACTTGATTCCCTATCGGTGACCAGGTTGCCCATGTTGGAGATGTGATGAACAGGCGGGCACCTTCCACTGTGAATCCGACAAAAGGGATCAATCCAAGCAATATCAGGGCAAAGTAATCATCCCATTGAGACTCGAGGGTTTTGGGCCGGATGATCAAGCGGCGGAAAAGAGCCATAATCACTCCAATAATTATGGCGGCTCCGGCTAAATCCATTACCAGTTCAAAGATCAAGTAACCATTTTCGCGCGGGAAGGGCAACTCTAGCAAGGGGATAAATAATTGCATTTGGGTTAAATTGATGACTGTGCCGATTACCTGGATCGTCACGCCGGTGAACATTAAGACATGCATGATCCCTGCATAAACCTTATCCCAAATACGAATTTGCAGAATAGCATTCAGGGCGAAATCTCGAATTCGCGGAGCGGCTTTCCCCAAACTCGATTTAAGTTGGGATAGACGGGCTGACATGTTTGGTGAACCTGACATAGAATTTGTCGTCATTCACCACCTCCAACGTATATTTGCCCATCAACAATTTCTACCTTAACCGAGTCCAGAGGGGTAGGCGGTGGCCCAGATATCACCTCTCCATTTAATGGATCAAAGTAGCCATCATGACAAGGGCAAAGGATAGTATTCTGTTCGCCATCCCACTTTACGACGCATGCAAAGTGAGTACATACAGCGGAGTAGGCCCGCAATCCCTCGGATGTATTAATTATCAAGGCCGGGTATCGCCCGAATCGAACTGTCTTACTCTCACCAACGGGCAGCTCGTCTTCCGGTCCAACAAGAACAGGTTCAGAGGGCACTTCCTCTAGGTTTGGAGGATAGAAGTACGCTACGATGGGACCAAACAAAACGGCCAGGCCGGTCACGGTCAAGAAACGCTTGGTAAGCTTCAAGAATTCTCTTCTCGAAATTTTTGCCATATTTAGCTCACCTCTCCCCAGATTGTCATGGTGATTAAAACAAGCATCGTAATGGCAACCAGGATCGCCCTTCTTTTGTAATTTTTTGAAGACTGATCTGGTTTGCGGTCGATGAAGGGCCAGATCGTGAGCACGATCACAGCAATAACAGGCAGAACTGCTCCAGCAGTCTTGGAAATATATTTGAGCAGCTGGTAAAGAGCCAGGAAATACCATTCAGGTTTGACATGGGCTGGTGTGTTTAGAGGATCAGCTGGTTCACCCAATCCGACTGAAGTAAATATGCCTGCCAGACCGATAAGTAACACTAATCCGGTAAAGCCGATCACAACCTTGGCTTCTTTGCCGACGTGATCAGGGTAAAAGGGGACGCTTTCTTCGCTTGAATCTGTCTCAATATCTGGCATTGTCAATCCTTCGTATCTGGTTGGATGTCTCTGATTTGATGCATAGCCGCTATCAGGTCACTATAATGGTTTGGCGATACCTACACGTCGCACCATCAGGAAATGTGCGCCCATGAAACCCAGTGTGGCTATCGGAAGAACCAGAATGTGGAGCGCATAGAAACGATTAAGCGTTTGGGCAGCGACATCCCAACCCACGCGTGCGAATACCAGGGCCAAGTCGCCAATCACAGGAATGCTGCCTGCGATCTCTGTCGCCACTGTGGTAGCCCAATACGCCCGCTGGTCCCAGGGCAGTAAGTAACCAGTTAATCCGAATCCTAAGGTGAGTAGCAGCAGTAGCATTCCACTGACCCAATTGAACTCTCGTGGATTTTTATAAGCACCCATGATGAAAACGCGCAGCATATGGCCTATGCACATGATGATCATGCCATTCGCTGCCCAATGATGAATCATCCTGATGCTCGAGCCGAAGCGTACTTGTGTCTCAATAAATTGGATGCTGGAATATGCTGTTTCCGGTGTGGGTTTATAGTAGAAAGCCAGCATGATTCCAGTGATTCCCTGGACGATGAAAAGGAATGCGGTGATCCCTCCTAAGCAATACCACCAGCGTTGGGCGAATTTCGGGACAGGCTTGCTCAAGAATTTAGACAGCGGTTCAGATATTTCATAACGACTATCGACCCATTCTGTCGTCCGTCTGGTTAAGGGTTTCCAGGGTACTCGATTAACCCACACGCTGGAACTGCGGTAGATTCCAAAGACGAAGATCAACCCAGCCGTTCCGAAGAAAATCCACCGCACAAGTGGTGTCCACAGTCCCTTATCTTCTCCAGTGATATGGCAGTGCAAACATGGGTCCTGTTCTGGTGGAGGGAGAGTTGCGGCGCTAAAACTTGATGGTGCGATCATGTGAGCCCCTTTAGCAAACAAGTCATTTACCTGGGACCAATTGGTGCTTGGTGATCCAGATGGTTTGTTTTCTTTAGGAGTAGCTCTTGCTTGAATCTGATCTGTCACTACGAAGAAGATCACCAATAATGTGATTAACGCTGAAAGGATAACGATTAGATACGAGCGGCGGAATGTTATCTTCATAGACTCCCTCAAACAGCTGTAGTGTAGCTAGGAGAATTGAACAATATCTCACTATAAAGATACAGTTATCCGATGATTTTAGAAACTGGTGGGAACCTGAATCTATGTCAGGTGGAGACCTTAATTGAAGTGAAAATAGACCTTAGGATTTGACAGTTCCATTGGGTGATTTCCCCCATTAATGATTAAACCTCAATGATCTTCTTTTGGATGGCGTATTTGATCAAATCACCCCTGTCGTGCAAATCCAGCTTATTCATCAAGTTAGTCCGGTGTGATTGGATCGTTTTTACTGAAAGGCAAAGGATCTCGGCGATTTCTTTATTTGTATAACCTTCCGCGATAAGCTGTAAAACCTCGCGCTCTCGAGAGGTTAATCCGTTTGAGGCATTCACAGGTCGAATGTCACCCCAGCGCAAATAATCTTCGATCACCAAGCGGGTTATAGCTGGAGACAATACAGCTTCTCCGTTATATACCGATCGAATTGCGCCCAGTAGATCTCGAGCCGCAGCATCCTTCAAAACATAACCTAATGCACCTGCTGCCAGTACTTGACGGATATACTCCTCATTTTCGTGCATAGTCAATATGAGCACTTTTACCTGGGGAGAATCACGCTTGATCTGATGAGTTGCTTCCAGTCCGTTCAATAACGGCATGGCGATATCCATGATGACGATATCTGGAATCAATTGAGCGGTCATCTTTACTGCGGATTGACCGTCTTCAGCTTCTCCAATTACTTCAATGTCGTCTTGATCTTCCAATAATGCCCGAATCCCATCGCGCAAAATGGTGTGATCATCAGCCAGCAGTATGCGAATTTTTTTCATTTCAAATCTCTCCTGATAGGGCCAAGGGGACGCTGACGTGAACTTGCGTGCCTCTTCCTGGTTTGGAGCAGATCTTTAAATCGCCTCCGACCAGCTCCGCTCGCTCTTGAATGCCTAAAAGGCCAAGGTGCTGCAGCTGGAGCGCTTCATCACGCACATTAACCATGTCAAATCCCTGTCCATCATCACTGACTTCCAGAAAGATTTCTGCGCCTTGCTGGTGGAGCGATATGTCGACTTCAGTTGCTTTCGAATGCCTGACAATGTTGTTGATCGCTTCTTGGGCGATTCGGAATATGGTTGAGATCAAATGCGAAGAGATTGGTGACATATCTTCATCGGTGTGTAATTCAACCCTGATACCAGCCTCTTCGAGATTTGTGCGGGCATACCAGCGGATAGCTGGGATCAATCCGAGGTCGTCAAGAATTGAGGGTCGGAGACCATAAACGATCTTACGTAAGCTTGCTAGTGAATCCTGAGCCAGCTCTCGACTTTTTATCACTTTCTCTATAAGTTGGTCTTCATCTGGGGGGAGCTGACTTTCAAGGCGTTCCAGATTGATGATTAACATTGATAATGCCTGCCCTGTATCGTCATGTAGGGTAAGGGCAATTCGGCGTTGTTCCTCTTCGAGGGAGTTGATCGCACGTTCGGATAAAGCGCGTAACTCGAGATTGCGAGCATTGAGCTGTCTGACTAAGGAATCCAGCGTCGCAGTGAGCTGGTAAATGTCTGGATCCGTCGGTTGAAGATATTGGGGGTCGATATGTGTTTGACCGTTTTGGACTTGATTGACCAATCTGCTGAGCTGGTTGAGCGGGCGCAACGCACTTTTGATAATCCAAAAGTTTATGACGACACTCAGAGATGTACCAATACTGATAAACAATAAGATCAACCACCATTCTGCAGCCTGATCTGCAAGCCGTCGAGTAATAAATGTGCCGCCAATCGCCCCGATTGCAATGACAAATGCATTCCCAATTGCAATTCGATATAAGATGGGGGTTCTGTTCAGTTGCTGTTGGATGCGATTGATAATGGACACACCTGTTGTGTTTTAAAACTCCTCGCCTGAGTCGCGCAGCCTGAGGATCAGGTGCGCAACATCGCGTAATTCTCCATCCGGCAGGATAAAATAATCATCCAGTGTGCACTTTCGGACAAAACCCAGGTTTTGAAATGCTCTAATCACGGTCGCCTGCTCGTTTATGATGCGCGCTTCGATCATGTAAATATTGCGTCTTTTTGCCAGGTCGATCAAAGCCTGGATCATGCGGGAGCCAACACCACGCCGGCGGATTTCTTTCGCCAGGTAGATGCGCACTTCAGCCCGGTGGCGAGCTGGGCCTTCGTTTAAGTGAAGAGTTGCAGACCCAACAATAACTTCGTTGACAACTGCGACAAGTGGTAGGACATTGTCGTAATCCAGGTCATCGACCCATTCTTCGACCAGGTTTGGATCGTTGACTTGATGGCGCATGTAGCGCAAATCTTCCGGGGAAACAGCCTTAAATAAATCGATCAACCCCTGCTTATCCTCGCTGTTTAATGGTCGCAGTAGAACCCTGGCACCATCAGATAGAGTAATTATTTGCCGGTATACGATTTCCTCTTTGGTTACCATGGTGTCAACTCCTTGTGAATTTCAGATCAAATTCTTCTGCATATTATGAATTAAGTCTCAATTTCTATAAAGTGGCAAATGTACCTTTCGTGACAGGAAAATTTACATGTAAAGAATAATCTAGTTCAATTGAGATTGCAGTAAGCGTAAAAGTGAACGGCGGGTGAGCAGGTCTGTGCTTACCATTCCTAGAACCTTTTTGCCAGAAACAACAGGCATGGCTGAGATTTCGTGGTGCTCTAACTTTCGGATAACCTCAAGTATCCCGTCCTGCGGATGCGCCGTAATCACTTCGTGAGTCATGACCTCTTCTAGCGGAAGATCATCTGGAGATCCGATTGCGGTAGCACGCGTTATGTCCCATCCGGTGATGACACCAACCAAGTCATCCTCAGGGGATACAACAGCTAAAATTGGGCAGTTGGTATCGATAAGTATGGTAGCCGCGTGTTCAACGGTGCATTCCAGAGAGATACTAGGAATTGATTCCATGATCTCCTCCGCAGTACGGTCGCTTTCCCGGGCCGCGATCCGGCGAATGCTGATCTGTTCCGCAGCTTCGTAGGGTAGCATATCAGCATCGGAAATTAATATGTCGATCAGCTCCCTGATGTTTCGGCGGATTACCTCCTCTCGATGCATTTCTGCAGCCGAACGTCGTTGTTCAGCCAATTCATCAAGCTCCGCACTGTGCTCACTCAACCACTGCTCGACTGCCTCGACATCACCGAGGATTTCGTCAGGAAGGCGAAGATGGGTAGGTGTTTTTATCAGCTGTTCTTGGGCGGCGTAGATCACTCCCCCAGAATTCACCAGGTAATCCGTGGCGATCATTACTCCACGCTGCCGATAAACAGCGCGCTCCATGCGAGAACGTGCCGCCTTACGCTCTGGATCTGGCGAATACGTGTTTGCTCCTTCGATGATCAGGAACCAGCGACCCATTTGGTCTACAAGCATGCTGGGATTGGTTGCAGGCTCGGTGTCCAAATAATTGGCGATTGGGGCGGCAGGAATGAGACAAAAGGCTGACTCACGCAAAAGATCGTCGGGTGCGTTGGAATATTTAATCCCAGGACGTCCGCGACTGGCTTGGTCTAAGGAATTTTGGTAATAATGTCTCGTCACTGGTCCGCATTCTTGCCAGAGGTTGAAAATCGTGTCGACCGGCAGTCCATCCTGACAGTACAGGTAGCCATTCTCATCGCTGATCCCGGTTACGAGTGCACCAGGAAGCCAATGCTGAAGAAAACGGGCTGCATGCGCACCAACAGCACCGCATCCTTGAATGAGAACAGTTAATTGTTCCCGTTTCGGGATGTTAAGGTTTTTGAATTGGGGCAGTGAGTTTAATCTTGACATCTCCTTCAACAATTCATCCAATGCAATGATGACTCCTCCGGCAGCCGCTCCTAATTGGTCGATGCGATTGCCTCCCATTTCCAGTGGCTTGGAAACCGCGTTATCCAATCCGGATTCGACTGCGATGATCTTCATGTCAGCATCGTTCGTTCCGACGTCAGGTCCAGGCAGGTAAATATCTCTGTATCGATAAAGCAGTCTGGCAAACCGATGCACGATAGATTTGTGTTCATCAGGGGATATATCGTAATCAGCGATGATCCCGGATTTTCCGCCGCCAAATGGGAGATCGGCTGCCGAGTTTTTTAGGGTCATGCCGCGCGCTAAATTATGAATCGCTGCAGGGCTGATGTCGGGCAGCATGCGGATACCGCCCATCGAAGGATTACCCATGGCGAGATTGTCAACCACGAGATATCCACCAACTTCGTGCGGCGATTCCTCATCCCACATCGCGACAACCAGTCGCGGACCCAAATTATCTACCTGTATACCTAATCTGGCTAGCCGCTCGACGTCCAAGGGTCCAAATTCAAGGAACCGTCTGCCGTTATCCCTGATCAAACGGTTTTCTAAGGTTTGTGCTGGAAGACGCTCTTTAAGAAAAGCATCCATTCTCTTGGGGATCATTGCCTTACTCTTCTTGTAAATGTAGATTTGGAGCTGCGATGAAGGAAAGCCCGCATTTTGTCAACGCCCAGGCTGTTTTATTGGTGGCGTCCACTTTATCGAGGAAGTTCAATGTAAGGTGCTCCCAATCTCCACTTGAGATGATTTCATCCTTATCTCGGAAGTAATCAAGGATATCCGAGGGATGTGCGCGGGTGGCATCGATCTCGGGATCGGCACCTTCATGCTTGGCGGAGATATTCGGGACATGGTCAGCAATATCGACTAACTCATCCCGGCGGTTGTAGGGTTGTCGGACGATGCTCTTGTAGGCTTCGGTAATGTGGTGTTCAAAGCGCACTACATTCTCAAAATCAAAATCTTTGCGGAATTGGGCTGTGATCTCCATAGTTTCGTTATTGATCGAATTCCCCCAATTGAAACCTACCAGCGGCGACGAACCATCCTCGCGCGCGAAAAGTTTAGCACCGATCAAGGTCCAGAAGGCTGCATAAGGATTATCGTTGCCCATGAATACCGAGATCTTGAATTCGATGTCAACCCCTATGCGGTGAAGCATGTAACCCAGGAAAACAGTTCCTGGATTGATGTTGAGCACCTGCCGCACACCATAATTGGTGTAATAATACAGATACTCGTCCAACCACTTGAGAGCATATTCATTGGGTTGACCAATTCCTCCAAAATAGCCGGTGATCGTCTCTGGGCCACCCAGGTGGACATTAGATCCGTCGGTTCCTTTTGTATCGAGAGTATCAACGTACGAAGCGCCCATGATCTGCATGGCAGCCGCCATCGCGAGCAAGTCGCCATCTGCTTCTTGTTCTTTCATCTTGCGGACTTTAATGTAGCGGCTTGGCAGCAAGGTTTCATTTTCGATCGCCTGTTTTGCAGCCAATATTACCCAAGGAAAATATTGCGTCGCGCTGACTTCCAGGGTTACCGGGTAATCTTCGTTGAATTCGATCTGTGCTGCTTTTTCTCCTAAAACCTTCCGTCGATAATCGTTTATCGTGATGAAGGCTTGCTGATCGCGTTGTTCCTCTAACCAGATGAGGTCTTCAACGTATTCAGGATTGATCGCCTCGACTCGTTTGAGTAAAACCTCCATCTGGCTCGCTTCCGCTGCTTTTTGGTTGATCTCTTCTGGTGTTCCATATTTGCTTACAACGGCCAGGAAATCTTCGATCACGCGTGAGTCTGGATCGAGCAGCACTGCGTTGATAGCTTCAAGCCGGTCGGGTGAAATGGCTAGTTTTTGGCGGTAGTCTGGTGCCATCAAAAATCCTCCTTGAAATCTCCTTGGAGTTAGAATTGATTAATCATCCAACAGTTTTAACAGCTCTTCGTATTCTTCATCCGGCATGCCAAACCAGTTTTCGGGCTGGGGGAACGTGCGTTGCGTGACTTCTTGAACATATTGTTTCAGACCATCCTGGATGATCTTGCCTGCATCGGCAAACACTTTCGCCATGCGAGGTTTGAAGCGTGGATAGAGCCCAAACGCGTCATGGTAGATCAAGAGCTGTCCGTGCGCATGGAGACCTGATCCAAGGCTAATGATGAAGCAGTCCTTTGACCTTTCGGTAATTAACTTGCACAGCCGATCCGGGACCATTTCCAATAATATGGAAAATGCACCCGCTTCTTCAAGTGCTTTTGCGTCATCGATGATTTTCTTGGCTTGTTGAGCACCTTTGCCCTGCAAGCGAAACCCCCCTAATGCGCTCACGCTTTGCGGGGTGAGACCGAGATGTCCCATGGCAGGGATACCGGCAGATACGATCCCTGCCATGCGGTCGGCCATTTCCGCTCCACCTTCGAGTTTTATTGCATCACACTCAGCTTCCGCCATGAAGCGACCCGCATTTCGTATGGCTGTCTCGACACTTGGTTGATAGCTCATGTATGGCATATCGCCGATCAACCAGGAATTTGGCGTGCCCCGCCTTACCGCCTGGGAGTGCCGGATCATATCATCCATTGTCACCGGCAATGTGCTCTCATAGCCAAGCATCGTCATTCCCAGGCTGTCTCCG
>JBFFIU010000011.1:0-27860 GCA_041556275.1 Anaerolineales bacterium
AATATAATTTGCCTCCCGGGGGAACTGTCGTGCCGAGCGCAGATATTGATCAGCAGGTGGCAACGATGGTGGCAGAAACTCTCACGCAAACCTCCGTACGGGCTACTCTAACCCCAATGCCTGTTCCATCCTCCTTACCCGTTTCCTCAACCTCCCAAAAGATTTACCTTGATCCAATAATTGGGATTCAATTCAGCTATCCCGACACCTGGTATTATCAGGATTTCACAGAGAGTCAACCCGCAGCCGTCATTGTGACTTCATTTGACCCTGCAAACCCGCCTCACAAACTGGAGTGGACTAACCAGACGATAAGCATGCAATTTCGCCTCCTTCCTGGCGGCTACGTCCCCCAAAACCTTGACTCCTGGGTGGATTCAGCCAAGCAGGCAGCCACGGCGGGGCATTTATCCATCTTCGAAGAAGAACGGCTACTGATCGCGAACCAACCGGCAGCTCGCTTAACCCTCGTCTCGGGTTCAGGAGGCATCATCCACCAGATACTGACCATCCTGGACGGGCGCAATTACGAGATCAACATTGAAGGAAGTCTCGATGTGGGAAAATCAGTCCTGGGCACATTGCAGGCATCTTCACCAAGCGGCTTGAAACCTTCCGAAGGCGACACCCCTGCTGCAGGTATATGCATGGAGCCGCAGGATCAGTATGTTGCAATAGCATTAGGCCTGGACCAGAGCGGAATGCCTCTGGCGGGTCGTTGCATTGTGCTGTTACCGAGTCAACGCATCAAACTGATCAATCAGTCCGATCAACCCATCGCCATCCAATTTGCAGATTACTATTTTGATTTGCCTGTGGGTAATGCAATTTTGCTGGACAATCCAGTTGGCGAGTATTTAAACTCAGGAGTTCACTATCTGCCAATGGGACCTGCGCTCTGGCTAAAAGCCGCAGAACCAATTGCAACCATGCCCGGTCCGCTAAGTTATCTTCTCTCCCAACAATGCGGAGCCATTCCTGGCTTAATTGAGCATCAGCCTGGATCCCCGCACACTAGACCAGATCATAAACTCTTACACCCAAAATATCCCCGATGCAGCCAGGGAAGATACGATCTTCAATGGTCTGCCAGGGGTTAAGTATACCTACCCGTACGGTCGCCACGAATACTACATTCTTTATGGGGATCAAATAATTTTGATCGTTACTGACAAACCAATGGATGGTGACGTTCAACTCATGCTGATGAGCATCTCCTTCATACCAACCTCCGTGACACGCCACACCATTACGAGTTCGGTTATTCGCTGGTTTATCCAATGGGATGGCTGGTGAAAGTACCCGGGAGATATTCTTGAATACATGTGGCACGCCTGGATGAATCCGCCAGGATTGATTATCTGAATGCCCTGATGCAGTTTGGCTGCTATGCGAAGATTACCGAATACGCCTTGACATAAGGAAAAAAAAGAAATGAATTACAGAACTAAAACCATTTCACATTGGTGCATAGAAAATACGTCCAGTGCACCGTTCAATTGGAGTATAAAAAATGCGGCGCTATTGGTTTTGATCAGTTTGAGCATTATCACTCTATTGACAAGCTGTTCAAACTTAATGAACCCAACCATCGCTAGTGAGGAGGGGTTACATCTCACCCCAATACCTGCTGAAACCCTGGCAGCATATCAGGAAGGTGCCCCCATAACAACCAAATTACAAGTAGTTATCGCCGCGCGCGCCTACTTGGAAACCACTCGCTTGCGCTCTACTATGGAGCCAAAAGTGATTTCCGTCGTTGAAGAACATCCAAATATCTGGAAGATTGTCTTCGAAGGCGAGTGGCTGGTTAATCCACCCGATCCGGATCACACCTACACACCACCGCCGCCTGAACATGGTTGCATTTACGTGACCATAGATGCGACCGACCAGGTGCGCACTGAAATTGGCACGAGTGCATGTCCTCCTTGACATGATGGATGCCTGCGCAGGAGGAGAATGATTGAACTCTGATGACGTAGGGGAAGAGACAGAAAAGACGCAGCGGGAAGGGCTTTGACCTCCCTCGCTGGGTCTAGATTTGGGTTTAATCTGCTGTTTTAATTCTCCGCAGGGGTTGCCTTTAGAACTACTCTTCATCTTTAACGACCTGTACTTGCAGGATCGTTATCCCCAGGCCATGCAGCCTGCGCACCAGCCCGACGATTCCCGCTTGATCGGTGTTCACGTCGAGCACAATTGTATTTTCCGTAATTTTTGATTTATCAACGATGATCTCTGCCGAACTATCGAATCTTTTCAGCCACTTAACATCAACTTGACCTTGCATCTCAATCCGGTAGTGCGTCGCTGGATCGAATATGGGTTGTGGGTTCTTCATCGTTTGCCTCGGTGTTTCCGCTCAGGCGGTTCGCGTCTTCCTTTCATGGTATATACGACAAAGGTCATTTTTCATGCATCCAGGCGCTGACCGACCCTGCGGCGATCCTATCGGCCTGATAGCTATTGACACTACTCATCACCATGACCTCCAGATCTGGACAAGGGTAAAAGCGCATCATAGTTTCAATCGCCGCTCTGACAGGGGGGAAAGCCAAACCTACCCCCAGCCACCAATAATCCGGAAATTAAGAGGACGACCGCCCCAGCAATCCACAACCATACTTTCCGTTTGTTCATTGCAACACCTCCATTGAGATTCGAATTTTTAGTGTTGGCTGGCGGGGGATGGAGGATATCCCCGCCAGCCTCGAAACGTTTGCCAGCTAGTACCGCCAGCCTAACAGGTTCCAGTAGTTCAGGAACCAGACAAATGCGACCGCCGCGACCGTCACCAGCGTGTAATAGGCACGGAAGGCGAGGCTCCAATAGCCATCCTTCCAGGCCAGAACCGTATAGACCAGCGCGCCGACCGTCAACAGGGCAGATAAAACGCCCAGTCCCATCACAAACTTGTAGATGGGCGGAATCCCAAACACAATCTGCTTGCCCCACACTAAGGTGCCGGCAACAAACAAAAGGTTGAGAATGCTGATCCCAATAATGAGTCGGTAGGCAACACGTGTGCCGCGCGGTACGGATTTTTGATCGTCTTTCGTTTGGCGATTTCGAATCGCGCGGATCAACGCGACGGGGAGCATGGACAGGAACATCAGGAGGCTGGTCAGAAGCAATGGTATGTTGAAACTGACCATTTCGTACCATTCAACTTTTTCAAAAGCGAACTGGGGTGTAAAGTCGGTAAACAAGTAGGCGACGCGACCTTGATCATCCTCGCGGAAGGAAATGTGAAAGGCTCCGTCCACCAAGCGAAAGTACAACGGTTCCTCTTCAACAAAAGGCATCTCGCCCCACGGCGCCACAAGGAGCAATGTCCCATCGCCAGGATTCTCGACCTTAATGGCATAGCCAAAAAGCTGGCTCGTGTACTTTTCGAGGGTGGTTGATGAACTCTGGGTCCATCTGTATGCACCCACAAACCGATCAGCCCGCTCCGCGAAATCGGCCGGGGGTTGGATCGGCTCGACCGCAGAGGCGGGATAGTAATGGTCAAAGAACGCTCTCTGGAATCCGAGATGCTGGTCAGTCAGCGCTCCGCCGCCCATGCTGTTATAGACCACAAAGACACCCAGGTTCTGGTCAGGCAAAAGGAACAGCGTTGATTGCATCGGCTCCGCTTCGCCGCTATGCCCGATCACCCGTTGCCCGTTGTCGCTGAACTCGAAAAAGCCGTATGCATTGCCCAGGAGTCGCGGGTCGGCAGCGTACAACGTGCTGTGCATTTGCCGCGCCGTGGTTTCTTCCAGGATGCGCATCTCGGTGGATGCATCGCCGTAGAAACCGCCCTGCAGGTGCGTGATCATGAAACGGGCCATGTCCGTAACGGTGGCGCGTATCACGCCTGCCGGATAGAGGTCCACCTGACCTGTGATGTACGGGAATACCTTGATGTCGCCGGTGTCATCCATGTAACCAACCGATTCGCGCGCGATCAAGTCCGGCGGGGTCGGCCAAAAGGCAGTGGAGCTTTTCATCGCCAGCGGGTCGAGAATATGATTTTGCACGTACTGGCTGTAATTTTCGCCCGAAACCTGCGCCACGATGTATCCCGCCAATGCCGCGCCGTAGTTCGAATACGCTGGGACCTCGCCGGGAGGGCGAACCCGCGCCGGGATATGGGACGCCAGCCATTCGCGCTGGGGTGCCAGGTCTTCATCCCTCCATGCCGCCATATCCACATGCTGGTCTTCGAAGCCTGCCGTATGGGCCATCAAATGCTTGAGGGTAATCGGTCGTGGATAGGTATCCGGGATGCGGAAGTCGAGATAGGTGTTGATATCCGCCTCCAGATCCAGCTTGCCCTGCTCCACGAGCTGCATCACCGCTGTCCAGGTGAAAAGTTTGGTGACGGAACCAATCTTGAAGAGGGTCTGTTCGGGATCAACAGGGATGCCGTTCTCAATGTCGGCATTACCGTAACCCTTGGCGAAAAACAAATTGCCGTCTTTAACGACGGAGACAGCTGCTCCAGCGATATGGTACTCTTCCATCTGCTTTGCAAATAGCTCATCAAGGAAGGCCTCCAGTTCAGCACGATCGGTCAGGCCTAGTGCTTGGGACGGCGAAGTGGCTACATGCCCACCTGACGCGACCCTGTTTTCCTGGGCCATGACTGGTCCGACAAGCGACATCAGTATCACCAGAGCTAACAGCATCGTCATGATTTTCTTGAGAATAAGCAGGTTATACATTTTTATACCTCTCTTTAATCTCACGAAACCTGTCCGGCATCGGGGGACTACCAGACAGGTAAGGAATGATTACTTCTGCCAGAGGAAGCTGAAGGAATCCATCACGGTGTCGTACAGAGCCTGCATTTCGGTGTATGCGTTACCAGCCGCTGTGTCGTCCGGAATGAAGGTGAGGGTGTAGACACGCCCGTCACGGACCATGAGCACCTGCCGGCTCAAATCCTGGCCAGGTAACTGCTCAAATTGGTTGGCCGGTATCCCATCCAGCATGTGGCCAAAGGAGCCCATCGCGTCGAAACTGGGCATGGCAGATTCGATCTCGGCTTTGCGCGCCTGGGTGATCTCGTCCAGGGAACGGCCGTTGGCATCCTCCACGGTGATGAAGAGGCGGGCATGGCTGGTGTCCAGAAGGGAGTCCATGAACACGGCTGTTTCCGTGCCGCCATTGGCGGTTATCAGGCTGTCGTTCACGGCGTAACCCTCCGGCAGCAGTACGCAGAAGCCACCATCGGGGCTGGTGAACAGTTTCATTCCCGCCGTCTCCTGGGGGCATTCTGGCCCAGCCAGCAGCGGGGCCTCCGGCTCAACGCCGATGAACTGGAAGGAGCCGGTTATCATTTTGTACAACGCTTCCGCCTGCTCGCCTACAGCGCCGTAGTCAGGTCCGATGCGGGTAATCAATATGTCGATGAGGGTGCCATCGTGCACCGTAACCACACGCCGGTTGATGTCTTGCCCAGGCAGGTTGTCGAGGATGGCAGCCGTTTCACCGCCCATGTTGATGGTCGGGGGTTCGACATCCAAGTTGAAATCGGGCGGCAGGAACTCCTTATACCTTTCATACATTGTGCGATTGTCCACCGGTTCAAAAGAAATGGTCGCTCCTGGTGCTTCTGTGTTCAACAGGGAGCCAACGTAAAGCGTCAAAGAACCGTCCTCAGCCTGGAACACATCAAACTCCTTCGGGTAGAGAAAGCAGACGCCTTTCGCAGCGTAGATCAATTGATGAGTGCCCGCAGTGGGCTCGGCGCAGTTGGCGACCGAAACCTTTTCCGCGGCTGTGGCAGCAAAACCACCTGGACCGACCAGGGTTCCATACCAGTACAGGCTGCCATCAGGCTGGTGGGCGATGTAGAGGATGGCTTCATCTTCCCCATTCAACCCCCAACCTGAGACAAAATAGGCGCTGACCTGGTCGACATCAAGACCCAGGACCGAAACCGGGTCCATGCCATCATCCAGCAGCCCGGTCAAATCCCTGCCGGGATCTGCCGTTAAAACAGCGGTTTCTCCCAGGTGAAACGCCAGCAAGTCCTTAATGATAGGCTCCGTAGCGAATACGATTCCATCGGGACGCCAGAAGGCCATCAACATCAGGTGGTCATCCGTCGCCAGAATCCGCAGCAACTCATCGTCGCGGGCGTTCAAGGCATCGACCAGCATCTCCACGAATTTTGCGGCATCACGCGGGAGCGGTTCAAAGTTGACCTGTGGGGCTTCCGTAGGGATGGGTGAGGCATCAAGTATGGGTGTTGTGGGTATCCTGAAGGTGCCGCGCCCAATCTGCAATACGGCTACCCCCAATGCACCTGCGAGTAGGGTAGCGAGTACCCCAAGTATGATGATACGGGTTGTGCGAGGCATTTTTTGTTCTCCTTTAGTTTCCGTTTTAAAGATAGACGAACGATACTAAAACAGGCCTTTGGGTTGGCGATTGCCGGGCGAAGTTGCCGCCTTCATGAAGTCCTGCGCCGATCTCGCCAGTAGGATCATCGCCGGGTGCTGATATACCTTTCGACTCGATGCCAACCGCGCCTCTTCGCAGCCCGGTTCATCGGGCAGAATTAACCACCCCTGAACGCTGGATCGTAGTGAGTGGATGACCACGCTCAATGGCGTGACAGCGATTGTTGGTACGTATTGGATCAATTGCTTATCTCTCCTCTATCATTGGCTGGCGGTAGGCATTCAGGACAGGCGTTGGTTTCCGGACCAAAGTTGAAGGTTTGGATCACTCTATCGTACAGTGCTTCTGCTTGTGCATATACCTAAGTCCGTTTTCTGTCCATCTCCAAAAAGAATAGGGTATACAGGGAATCCTTACAAAGAACAACCACCTGACGGTTGGGGTCCTGGCCAGACAAGCGACAGCAATGTCACGAGAGTCAACCTCACCATCATGGATTTCCTGACGATAAGCAGGTTGTTCATTTTCTTCCTCCTTTACTGCCATTGACTCCGGAAATCTAAAACTCCTGGCGGTTGAAACGCCAGATGGCTACGGCGATGAATATGACGCAAAAGACCACGGTAGAGATCAACGGCAACCAGGAGAACACCGGCTCTCCGGTTATAAAGGAACTCGACAGGGAGCTCATTTGTTCTGGGGCAGGGCTGAAGGTCAGCAGTAATGGCGAGATATAGATCAGGCCGGGGATCAAATCCGTCCCCATCCAGAATACAAAGAAAAGGGCTATCGGTATTGCGATGACAACAGCCGATGATTCAAAAAAGGTTCCCATCATCAGTACCAGTGCGATCCAATAGAATGTGTGGAGCGAAAACAGCAACAGCGCGGCAAGGAATCCGAGGGGAGAAAGCCATCCTAAGTCGCTGAGCAATCCCAGGGTGATATACAAGATCACGCCGGGCACGATCACCGCGGTGAGCGGGATGGCGATCGAATTGACCACCAGTCGGGAGACGACAAAAGCCGTGCGCGTGACCGGTTTGGAGAGCACCCAGGCAGCCGTGCCGGAGTTCTTTTCCCTGACCAGGACCTGCTGCATGATGATCATTACCCCTAAGGCAACAAACATCCCTCCGAAGACGCCGTACATGAGAAGGATTGGCGGGCCTTCATTTCCATCTCTGGCAGCTTCGGCGGTTGCATAGATCATGATCCCCATCATCAAGTTGACGATCGCAAACCACAGGAGGAGGTGTTTCCACCACCTGGAGGATTTGAACCAGGCCGAATACTCACCCTGCAACAGGTTACCCAACCCCCTCCGCCAGCCTTTTTCTTTCACAAGTTGAAACTGACCCGATAAAGTGGCGCTCATTTCTGACTCCTTTCAACGATATTGATGAATACGTCTTCCAAGTCTTGTTCTTTGCGGCTGAAGTTGGAAACCTTCAAGCCACTGGTTACCAGCAGGCTCATCAACTGGTCTTCAGCCGCGGTTTCGTCTGTCACTTTCACCAACCAGGTGGCATGGCCATCTGCTTGGCTGGCTTCGATTCTGGAGACCCAAGGTTGCTGCGTGATCTGGGTATAGGCGCTCTGGGTTTCACCCTTCAGTGTCACGGAGTAAGTCAATTCACCTGTACCTGCCAGCAATTCCTCTATGGGGGCTTGTGTGACCAGTTCACCTTGATTGACGATGGCAACCTGGTCGCTGACTTTTTGTACATCGTCCAGGATATGGGTGCAGTAGAAGATAGTAGCGTATTTGCGAATGCGAGACATCACTTCGAGCACGTCTCTCCGCCCTTGGGGATCCAGGCTGGCAGCGGGTTCGTCCAGGATCAGCAGGTCTGGATAGTTGACCTCCGCCTGGGCGATGCCCAACCGCTGGCGCTCGCCCCCAGAAAAGCTCTTAATCGGCCGGTCCGCTTTGCCCTCCAGTCCTACCAGTTCGATCATCTCGTTCACGCGCTTGTCGATCTCTGATTGAGGTCCCGCATAGAAGAACTTGGCCGTGTAATCCAGCGTCTGGCGGGCGGTCATGTGCTCGTAGAAACGGGAATCTTGTGGCAGGTAGCCGATATTAGCGCGGATATCGACACTATCGCGGACGATATCCATGCCAAAGATTTTTCCGCCCCCGCTGGTCGGTTTGATCAGGCCTAAGAACAGCTTGATCGTGGTGGTTTTGCCGGCGCCATTAGGCCCCAGGAAAGCGAAGATCGATTTCTGAGGGACACGCAGGTCGAGCGGTTTGAGAGCATGTATCTCGCCAAAAGATTTGCTCAACCCTTCCGTACTGATGACTAAATCATTTGAATTCATGCTGTTTTCTCCTTTTACTTGAACAAAATCTGTCCACTCATTTATCCCCAAAGGGATCGCGGCTTAATCTTCCACTTCCAGGTTTATCTGGCCGATACCGGCCTTCAGGATTACCTGCAATGTCACCTCTGACAGGCCATAGGCGGGGTTGGTGTAAACGTCTCCATCCTTTTTCAGGTCTGGGGCCTCAATGGTGCCCAAACCGGCCTGGACCTCAACGCGGACGCCGACGTCCCTGGGCAGCCGCAGGCTGATGTCACCCGCTCCGGTATCTATAGTGGCGTCCAGGTTACGCGCCCAGTCGCCGCCCAGGTCGATCGTGCTATCGCCCGCACCAAGATTGATATCGAGCCCGGTCAACGACAGACCAGCCAGTTGCAGATCGCTGGAACCGGCACCCACATCCATACTCAGATCCATGGGCACCTGGTCGTAAAGGCGCAGATCCCACTCATTACGGTAGTCCGTGATGTCTCGCAAGTCTGGCAGGCCTTTGACTTCGGGCTGCCGAACAGCGAGCGTGCCATCCTTGTACTCCACCTCTGGCTTCAGCTTGTCGACGTTATAGGTGAAGTCGGCCTCCAGTAGCTTTTCCGCACCACCAGTCACCTGCAGGTCGCCAGCGCCCAAAACGATCTCAACGCGCACCGACTCGGCGTCTCCCAGCTCGACCGATTGGGACTCGGTCTGCAATGCGCCTACCCTGGCTTGTGAATCGCAGCCGGCAAGCAGTAGCGCTGGAAAAAGTACGAGGGTGATCAAAAGATGGTTTGTTTTCATAGCTCGTATCTCCTTTGTTTTCTTAAAGTGAGTCCATTTTGAAGTTGTCGAATCATACATTTCTAATTTCTCTTTTTTGTAATCCGTTAATCAGCTGCAGCTAGCTGAGGGGCTTTATTTACCTTCGCCTCCACCGCCTGTGCTCTACGGGATGCCAGTTGGCCGAAGAAGGTGAAACCCCAACCCAGAACCAGCAAGATCATCACACCAGATGCGGAATCGATTGTGCCGCTGATCGGCACAGAGAACTTTTCTGCCAGTTCGGGTCTCAATACATAGTTGGCCATGCCAAATATGCCGCACAAATCCCATGCAACCAGAACAAAGAAAATGAAGCCGACCATGCGCAGATCTGATCCTGTTTTGGCTGCTGCTGTCAGCGTTGGGCGAGTCTTTGCCCACTGCCAGGTCGACCCGAGGAAAAATAACGTGATCAGACCGCCACCGACCCCGAAGAGTGCTGGAACCAGTTGGTTGATCCCGCCGAATATATTCCAGCCCGCAACAATTACAAGCAACAGGATCAGCAGCCAGAATACCCGGCGCTCGACATTGGCGATCAGGGCTGCCCCTATAGCGACGATGAATGCCCCCACCGGTACGGATAGTTCCCAGAATAAGCCCACCCACCCAGAATAAGCATCACTGCCAATCTGATTGGCCGCGGGCACCATCCACCACGAATATAACCAGCCCAAACCAAACATACACAGCCCGCCGATGGTGAATACCACCCACCCGATTTTTTGTGATGTTGAGGTGTTCGTTTTCATGACTCTCTCCTTTGGCTTCATACTTTGTTTGAAAAAGTGTTTGCTTCATTTTCATTCTATAACTCAAGGCAAAAAAAAGAACCACATGAATATGTGGTTCTGCGATAGGTGATTATGTGGTTTCTCTGGGTTGGAATATGTGGTTACGATATCAGGTGTGGATCACTTGTGCCATATTTTCGCTCTCATGGTTGGAACTGGTAATCCCAGCCGAAATTTACCATGCCCCTGTATTCACCTGGATAGAGGGTAACTGTCGTGCTGATGACCCCTTGCTCGACATCTGGATAAGTCCATTCACCAGGTCGAAGGATCGATAAGTTGGGCTCACGCTGCGGGTCGATGGATACACAATATGAACCCGCTTTCAATGAACCGAAATCGTACGAAAGGTCGGTGGTGATGGTTGTTACCTCCGCCAAGCCTGTGGACGGGCATATCCCCTCCCCGAGCGTTACCACGACGCCTCCAATGTGAGGCTCGTTAATGGCCATCAAACCATCTGCATGGTAATTGCCCAAAGCTGAAACAGCCTGCACGCAACCATCCGGAGTCGTGGTAATTGCTGGCTCTCCGTCCTGGCCCGAATCGCACAGGTCATGCCACACCCAGCCGCTGATCATGGCGGACCCGGGATCTTCCAGGGTTTGATCGGCCTCTGTATCAGATTCGGGTGGGCAGCCGGGGCAGGGATTGGACTCCGGACTGAAGTTGAAGGATTGGATGACCGTGTTGTACAGCGTTTCAAAGTGCTCATATTCTGGATTACTTTTGTTAAATTCAACGAAGAACAGGTGATACAGCTGATCATTGTGCTGAACCACCACCTGGCGGTTGGGATCCTGACCGGACAGCCCACCAAGCATGATAGCTGTCTCACCATCCATGGTCAGAGTTTCGCGAATCGGCTCTGTTCCAGGAACGGCATAATCTTGCGCGATCTGATCGGCAGCCTTTTCGAGGGTTTCCTCCCCAGCAGGCTGGACCTTGATGCTCACTCTCGGCTCGTTTGCGTTCAGCACGGAACGTTTAAACAACCAGATCTCGGATTCACTGGGGAAGAAGATATCATACTCGGGTGGGTACTGCAGGCAGTACCCCAGGGCGGAGTTGACCAGCAATTGCACCTCGTCAGAACTTCGGCTACACTTGACTGTGATCTCCTGACCTGTCTCAGCATCCGTAAAGACTGCTGGCGGTTCAACTCCGGCATCGGGTGTTTTTCCTGGTTCTGGTGAAGCTGCGACTGCTTGGGAGCAGGCTGAGAGAACCAACGCTGCAAAAATCAAGAAATGGAAGAATTTTCTGGTCTTCATCGTTAATTTCTCCTTCTTTTCTTCAAGGAATTCTTTTGATTGCATTCTAAAACCCAAGATAAAAAATAGAACCACATAATCATGTGGTTCAAAGAAGGGAAAATATGTAGTTTTGCTGCCTGGGTCAGATCAAATTCATCTCCCTGGCTTTCTCGATTGCCTGCATCCGCTTGTTGACCAGCAATTTACCATAGATGTTCTTGACGTGAAATTGGACAGTGTTCAGGCTGAGGAAGAGCTGCCGACCGATCTCTTCATAGGTCAACCCTTTTGCCAAATAGCGCAGCACTTCGATCTCACGTTCACTCAATACTTCCGGATATTCCGCTCTGCTTTCGGGCCTCGCAGTTCTGCTGCTCGCAGGTTCCAACAATCGGTTAGCGTACGAGATCAGAGCCCCATCCGTTAATTGAGGTTTGAGTTCCACCAGCAAAGTATGCAGGGTTTCGCCTTCATCCAGGAAGATGCGCAAGAGGCCGGTATGTGCCCCCACACTTAACGCTCCCTCGAGGGTTTTGAGCGCTTCAAACTTCTTCCCTGCACCCTGATAGAGCAGGGTCTTGACGATGGCGATTTCCACTACCCAGCTGGCGAATCCACGGGAGGCGGCGAAATCCCCCTGGCGTTTCAGGTAATCGAGCACGCCCTCCAGCGAGTATTCTTCTGGATTCTCTTTCGCCAGCCGGGCCAGTAAGTGAGTCGCGTTCAGATAGCTCTCGAAAGAAGTGTTGCTGACGGGATCAATGCCGTCAATCACCCTCAGCGCATCGAACTCGATCCCCGACTGTGCAAGCCAGACCTGGGCATCCTTCCGAACATCTGGATCATCGGGCCAATGGCGCATCAACAGGCGGTGGCGCATGGCCCGGGCGTAGAAGGCGCCCTCCGGCCAGGTTTCCTCAAGGGCCTTCACAGTTTCCAGCATGCCTGGTTGGTCTCCCTGGATAGTGCGCAAGCGCGCCAGGGCTGTGTAGCCCCTTTTGGGAGCTACGAATTCCCCTGTCCAGCGCACCAGATCGAGCCCTCCCGTCAATGCTTGCTCCGCCTCCTTCAGGTGATCAAATTCCAAAAGGATACCGCCTTTCAGGATATACAGCGCACCGATCGGTGGGAAATATTGACCAGCCAGGATGTGGTTGAAGCGTTCGATATAGGTCTCGCACAGCTGCAGCGCCTCCCTCAGTTGTCCCTGCAAGATTGCGATAATGACCAGATTGATCGGCCCGTAGATGGCAGCGTAAAAATTTCCCCCAGCCAGGCCATCCTCCAGGGTTTGATTAAATGCGAGGTTTGCAGCCTCCAAGTCGGCCAGCGCCAGATATCCGTAACCGATATTCAAAGCAGTGGTGCTGCGAATGGCCTTTTCCTCGACTGGCAGGAGCCGCTGAGCTTCCCGGGAAAGGGCGATCAGCTTTTCCGGTTTTTTACTCCTCAGTGCAGGTATTCGCTGTATAAATGCCCGGATGCTGGCGGCGTGCCCAGCGACCAAGATGCGCAACGCTTCGCCTGCCTGCACCTGATCCAGGGCATGGTCTGCAGCGTGCAAAACTGGCTCCACCTCTTCCCTGCGTGCCCCGCCTTGCGTTAAAACCAGCGCCCACGCCTTGCAAATGCACAGCATGGGAGCAAACTCCAGGATCTCCGCAGGCAGCCTGCCACACCAACCTACAACAGTGGCGACCTGACCTTGGTACAGATTCGGTAGGGCGTGCTGCTCGACCAGGTGAGCTGCTTGAGTTAGATCGGAAGCCTGCAAAGCATGATCGATGGCGGCTTGGATATCCCCATTTCCCTCGTACCAGCGGCTGGCGCGCCGGTGAAGCTCAGGTATCAGCTCTGGATGCGTTCGGTCCAGTTGGTTGCGCAGTAAGTCAGAGAAAAGACGGTGGTAGCGGTACCAGCGCCGTTTTTCATCCAGGGGAGTGACAAACAGGTTGGCAGCATCCAGATGCGCTAACAATCTCTCACCGTCACTCCGACCGGTCAAAGAGTCGCATAGTGGACCGCTGAGGCGGTCGAGGATGGAGGTATGCAACAAGAAGGACCGGATATCCTCCGGCTGCTGCTGGAGCACTTCGTCGGTCAGGTAGTCCAAAATATGCCGATGGCTACCCGAGAAATCTGCGATGAATGCTTTCAGATCGGCTTGATTTTGCATCGATAGTCCAGCCAGCTGCAAGCCCACCACCCATCCTTCCGTGCGATCTTCCAACGCGACCACATCCTGTCTTGAGAGCTCCAGCCCCATTACGCCTCGCAAAAAAGCCTCCGTCTCTTCCTGCGTAAATCGTAGATCCCTGGTGCGGATTTCGGAGATATGATCCCTGGCTCTCAGTTTGGCCAAAGGTAGATCGGGGTCTTCGCGAGTTGTAATAACCAGATGCACATTGGCTGGCAGATGATCGATCAGAAAGGACAATGCTTCGTCGATGGGTTGTGAATCAATGAAGTGGTAATCGTCCAGCACGCTGGCGAAGGGAAGCGAGAAGGCAGTCAGTTCGTTGATCAATTCCGTCAGGATGGATTTTATGGGGGGAGCCTGTGGAGACTGTATCAGGGCGAACACGCTGGCGCCGAGATCAGGATGCAATCCCTGCAGGGCTGCGACAAAGTACGCCCAGAACTGGGTTGGATTATTATCACCCTCATCGAGGAATAGCCATGTTACACTACGCGGGCTTGTAGGGATCCATTCGCTGAGTAAGGTGGTTTTACCAAAACCGGCGGGCGCGGAGATCAGTGTGAGCTTCTTCTCCAGCCCTCTGTTTATTTGTTCTACTAGCCGCGGACGCGGAACAAGATGTGACCGCTTTCTAGGAATGTATAGCTTTGTTCTAAGAATTTCAACCATTTAACCTTCTTGAATAGAATTTCAGGCCTAAATGGATGCCTCACCAAAAGGGGGTCATTATTGAGGGTAGGGAAGTCCTCTTGATTGGGCAGAACAATATAGGGTTATTAAGATAATTATAGTTCAAATTTAGCGTTATATCTTGTGAACTTGGCGTAATTAGAGCCCATCCACCATCAGACCAATTTAGCATTAATGACAAGAGTCCCACTAATCAGTGGGACTCTTGTCCAATAATATTTCGCATTAAATTAATCACCTGCTGGCTGCGGTAGACCCTGAGATTCCGATTCCTTTGTTCTGCTCCAAGGAGTACCCAACAAAGTCAAGAGCCAGCGGTCCAATCCATACCAACCGGCGACTTTCCAGGCCAGGATCAGCAAGACGGACAAGGTAAGCATCAACCCGTTGGTGCTGGCCGCGCCAGCCATGATGAAATTCCAATTCATGAAACTGCCAGCAAATGCCGCGATACCTGTAAATGCACCCAGGATTAAAGCAATCCCAACCAGTACCTCACCGTACATGATCAAGTCGGCGAACCATTCATACCACTGGTTATCAAGCATAAACTTGATGAAACTTCGATACCAGTCAAACGCAATTGCTGGACGGCCAGCCTCCGGGATCGCGATTGAATTTTCCCAGAAGCCGCGCAGGGGTCCGCCAGTTTGCCATGCCGGATTTGTGATTTTTCCCCAACCGGATATCAGCCAAGTGTAACCCAAATAGACACGGATGATCAACCACAACCAGGCAAACCTCGTGGTCTGGAAAAGGGCAAAAGCAATAGGGGGATCTTGAACAAGGACTTGCCCTTGTTTATCAATAATTGTTTTTTCAGACATGTAGTATCTCCTTTGAGAACTAGAAATTCTGGATAAATATCACCTTTTACATATATATTATAAGGAAAACAAGTTAATTTGTGATTAATTTCACATAAGAATTTTATATATATCTGGTGGAAATTGCCCAATATCATGATGTATCGCAGAATGATTATGATTATCCAGAGCAGATTGATCTACTGGATGACATTCAAATCCCCCATCAACCCAACTGCTCATACACTGATAGATATGAAGGAGAGTTGGAGTTTAGGAACTAGAACTGGCACCAGGAGTTGCTAAAGGTGATGCTCCGCAAATAAACTATGACATTTAGGTAATCCCAATTTGAAAGCCTAACGTTCGCCCTGATTTCAAAATATTGTTTTAACTGTTGGTATGGCTATATGCTGCCACTGAACATCGCTACTGGCTATGGAGCTTCGATAACCTATCGTTTATTCAGTGGGTCACAGCGGATTAGAGACATATGGGAGTCGTAATCAAAATCGTGCTTCAGATGTCCCAACAATACCTCGACAACTGCTGAGGAGCATATAAAATGATGAGTATACGATTAAGAAATGAGATCGCCCAGCAGTAACTGAGCGATTTCTGGCGTGGGATCCCGCCTAGCGTAAAACTTCATTCCTTCACATCCGTTTATCAACAGATCGAGAGCCGGTAGGCTGCGAAATCTACCGATTTCGCTGAGACTTTACGCTCAGCGGAGAGGGTGGATCCTACTCCACGGTGGGAAGATGCCGCTGAGTCGATGTAAGTCGGAAAATAAATTCCTTTTCTTATCCTACGTAAGGAAAGTCGCCAACGAGAATTTTTCCCCTCTCGGTGGTGCTAATAATCCTCCATTACCCGGCATCGTCGACTCGGTTCACGGAGATCAGGATCAGGTTGAAATCGCGTATCATCGCAAGCAGACCGTGGAGGGCAGCCTGATCCCGCCAGATATGAATTTACCGGATGGCGGCTTGTTCAAACCTGATCTGGCGTTGATCGATGAGCAAGGTACACTTCTCTTTGTTGAAGTCGAGCGTGATTCAGATAAGAACATCGAACAGCGCCAAGCGAAGTGGCGCAATTTCTACCAGACCAGCGGCGGGAAAATGTTTGTAGTGTGTGACAACAGCTCCTGTATGCGCAATATCCGTGGTGAGATAAACTGAACTCATGTGCAATTAAAGTTTGATTACAACATAACCGGAGCGGTGATCAGGGTTAGAGAGCAGCGGAGTGGGGCAGGAAAACTCCTGCGCCACTCCGTTCTTGCGGAGCGAAAGTCATTCATTTTCAAGGATATACCCGTAGAGGGTGGCCGGCACACTCGGGTCGGGGTCAAGGCGTTCGTAGCGCATGTGCAGCTGCATCCCCTTGTATGCACCCTCCCCCTGGCCTACGTACTTGAAGTAGGAGAACCCGTTATCGATGCGCACCCCTTCAATGATTCCCTCCCAATAGCCGTCGGCATTGGATAGTTTGAAGGTACCCCACATTCTACCGGTCACATAAACCGGGGGATCAACCAACTTGAAATTACCATTAAAATTGTACAAGGCCTCGCCGCTGACTCGCGGGTCGCTCGCTTCAACCAGGGAGGTGAACACATTGTTGCGAACATGGTACAGGTTTTTGTCAGGGTAGGTCTCTGTGCCCGGATCGATATCCCGTCCCAGCGTGTCGGTCCCGGTAAAGGTTGTCTTGACCGTCCTGGCGCTGCCCTGCATGGTTGGCACCATCACGAGGGCCAGGATGAGTGGTAGAGCGAACAAAAGGTATTTGCGCGTGTTCATTTTCCTCTTCCTTTCATGGTTTTCCCATTGTATATCAAATTGATTGTCAAAACTGGTGCAGTGCTCTATGACTATGGAATACTCCTTTTTATATTTATGACAGCCTTCCTTTCTTATTATTTGAGAATATTTTATAAGCTGACCTTTTTAAGGCGTAGAGAAAACATCCTTGCGCTCTATATAAACAGTCTAGCAAATTAAAAGCATAAGAGTATGACATTTCTTGACAAATCCCCCAATTTGTGCAAAAACTAACTATACTATCTATTAATATTGCTTCGATCTTTTTTGGAATGCTGGTCTTTAGGGATAATAAAAAACCCTGACGAGACTATGTGCGGGAGGTGAGTATGCCTGTTGCCAGTGTTTCATATGCCCTTGATCGTTTCTCTACCTTTGGCGATTTACTCAAATATCTACGTCGCTCCGCCGGCCTGACCCAAAAAGAGCTTTCGATTGCTGTTGGTTATAGCGAGTCTCAGATTTCTCGTCTCGAACACAATGAACGCCTGCCCGATCTCGCCACAATCACAGCGCGCTTCCTTCCGGTGCTTATGCTGGAGGATCAGCTTGAATTGGCCGAGCACCTGCTAGAACTCGCAACGAGTATACGCCGGGAGGATGCCCCTGCATCCGGACTGCCACCATACAAGGGTTTGTACCACTTCGATGAGAATGACGCTGAGATGTTCTTCGGTCGTGAAGATCTGACCGCTGCATTGGTCGAAAAGCTGAAAACGAATGTTGAATCTGACCAGCGTTTTTTGGCGATCATCGGTGCCTCTGGGAGTGGTAAATCATCGCTTGTACGCGCTGGATTGATCCCTTCCTTGCGCTGGCAGCAGCCATCTTCGGGATGGCCAGTTATTATTATGACGCCTACAGAGCGACCTCTTGAAGCCATGGCTGACGTAATCAACAACCAAACTGTACCTCTGCGATCCAGACAGGAGATGATAAAGGATTTCACCAACCATGCCCACGGGCTCGAGCAGGTTCTCGTCAAACACGCACAGGTTTCAGGGGCGGCAAATTTTCCGCTTGTAGTCGACCAGTTCGAAGAATTGTTCACGCTCTGCAGGGACGAAAAAGAGCAAGCCGCCTTTGTCAATAACCTGCTCACCGCTGCTCTCCACCCTGGCGGTGTTGCCATTGTAATCATCGTCCTACGCGCCGATTTTTACGCCCACTGTGCGCGATATGGCGCTCTCCGCCAGGCACTCTCACAGCACCAGGTTTACATCGGCCCAATGACAGGTGCTGAGCTGCGCCGCGCTATCGAAGAACCAGCCTTTGCTGGTCATTGGGAGCTGGAGCCCGGATTGACCGATCTCATGCTGCATGACATCGGCGCAGATCGAGATCAAGCGCCCGAACCGGGTGCGCTGCCCTTACTCTCACATGTTTTGCTCGAGACCTGGCACCGCAGACGTGGTCGTATGCTCACCTTGAGCGGCTACACCGCTTCTGGGGGTGTGCAAGGTGCAATCACCGAAACGGCGGAAGCTGTGTTTTGTGATCAACTTGAATCTGAGGAGCGCGATGTAGCCCGCCAGATTTTTCTTCGTTTAACTGCATTGGGCGACGATGCCTCCACTGCGGATACAAGACGTAGGGTCGGTTTTGAAGAGCTTTCATTCAAACAAACTGACCAGCAAACGGTGCAGGTAGTTCTGAAGACTCTGGCAGATGCTCGACTGGTCACACTTGATCAAGATACAGCTGAAATTGCACATGAGGCTTTGATCCGCGCCTGGCCGACCCTGCGAAACTGGCTTGAAGAGGATCGGGAAGGTTTACGCATGCATCGCCACCTGACAGAATCTGCAAAGGAATGGGAGGCATCTGGCCGGGATGAGAGTATGTTCTTTCGGGGAGCGCGCCTGGCGCAAGCAGCGGAGTGGGCCCAATCGAACCCACAGCAGTTAAATGCCCAGGAACAGACTTTTTTGGATGCTTCCCTGGAAGCAGCCCAACGCGAACAGGCTGAGCGCGAAGCCCAGCGCCAGCGCGAGCTGGACGCCGCCCGTAAGCTGGCTGAAGCAGAGCGGCAGCGCGCCGAAGATCAGAGCCTCTCAGCTCAGCGGCTGCAGCGCCGGGCCTGGCAGCTGGCGGGTTTGCTGGCTCTCGCTCTGATCCTGGCGGGGGCGGCAACCGTTTTCGGTCAGCAGGCGAACTTTAATTCCCGGCTTGCCAACCAAAACCTGATTGCCGCCCAGACTGCAGAGCAGCGCGCAATAAGCCAGCAGGCAACCGCGGAGAGTGAGCGCGGGCGCGCCGAAAACGAGCGCCAACGGGCCGAAGCCGAGACCCTCCGGCGGGCTGCAGCCGAGGCGCAGGCTGTGCTGGAAAGGGAGACTGCCCAGCAGCAAGCCCGCCTGGCTTTCTCGCGTGAGCTGGCTGCTGCCGCAGTCAGCAACCTGCAGGTTGACCCTGAGCGCAGCCTGCTGCTGGCGATGCAGGCATTGGAGAACGCCGACACGCTCGAAGCGCGCAACTCGCTGCGCCGCGCCCTCCCTGAATTACACATCCTGCGCACCATCCCCGCCCACAGGCAGACCCCGGGTGTGGCTTACAGCCCGGATGGCACACTCCTGGCCAGCATCGGCACAGAAAGCCCGGTAAAAATCTGGGACGCCGCCAGTGGGGAGCAACAGCTCAGCTTGCCATTTGACCCAGCTGGCTTCGGCATGGCCGTTGATTTCAGTCCAGATGGAACACAGGTGGCCGTCCTCACCACCCGGCAGGTAATCGTATGGGCGCTTCCAGCCGGCCAGCCGGTATTGGACCTGTCCGCCGATTTATCCGGTGCGACCATCATCCATGCCAGCTTCAGCCCGAATGGAAAACGGCTGGCGGTATCTACAATGGACGGAGTGCCGAGAATCTGGGACCTGGTCACAGGGAAACAAGTGTTCGTTCTATACGGCCATACCAAGATCTGCGATGCTATTGACTTTAGCCTGGATGGTACCCTCCTGGCCACCGGTGACCAGGCCGGTGTGGTGAAGATCTGGGAGGCTGCCACCGGGCAGGAGTTGCTCTCCTTCGGTAAAGGAGGCGTGATCCATGACCTGGCTTTCAGCCCGGATGGAAAGCGACTCGCTACTGCCAACGAAGATGGCACCCTGATGATTTGGGACCCTGCCACCGGGCGGGAGCTGCTCAGCCTGCCGCGCATGTCCGGCATGTATGGTGTGACCTTTCTGCCCGACAGCCAGCGCCTGGTAACCGCCCACCAGGATGGGACGGCGAAAATGTGGGAGGCGACCTCCGGCCAGCTGCTGCTGACATTGGCAGGGCATGTCAGCACAGTGATCAGTGTCAGCACCAGCCCCGACGGCGCTTACATCGCCACCGGGGGCTACGATGGCATGCTGAAGATCTGGGAGGCGGCTCCAGGCAAGGAGGTGCAGACTCTGGGTGCACATGCCGACCAGGTCTGGGAGATCCGCTACACTTTGGATGGCAGCCGGCTGGCGACGGTTAGCGTGGACGGATCGGTAAAGCTTTGGGATCCCCTCACCGGCGAGCTGCTGCTTGAGCTGAATCCCGGCAGCCCGCTCACCAGCCTGGCATTCAGCCTCGATGGCAAGCGACTGGCAGCCGGAGGGATGGATGGGAGCATTTCTGTGTGGGATTCCGCCACCGGACAGGATCTCATGAAGGTTAACGGTCACCAGGGGCTTGTGACTGGAGTAGCGTTCAGCCCGGATGGAGAGCGGTTGGTGTCCGGCAGTTGGGACGCTACGGAAAAAGTGTGGGAAATCAGCACAGGTAAGGAAATCGTCACCTATACCGGTCATACCATCGGTTTCGGTTCAGGGATTGCAATTAGCCCGGATGGCCAGACAGTCTTCAGCGGCGGCGCCGATGGGTTTGGTCGCCAGTGGGATATTGGCACCGGTCAGGAAATTCAAAAATTCTCCGCCGCCGGCCGCGAGGTGTACGGAGTTGCGCTCAGTCCGGACGGCTCGCTGCTGGCGCTCGGCTTACAGGATGGCGAGGTGGATGTGTGGGATACCTTAAAGACTGAGAGGATCCTTACCCTCTCCGGCCACGCCGGGTTGGTATTCAGACTGGCTTTCAGCCCGGACGAAAGCCGCCTCGCCTCCGCCGCCTTTGATGGTTTTGCCAAAGTCTGGGATGTCCAGACCGGGCAGGAGCTGTATACACTGTATGGCAATACAAGCAACGTGTTCGGGGTGGCTTTCAGCCCCGATGGCAGGCGGTTGGTGACTTCCGGTGGAGACGGTACCCTGCGCATTTTTACGATGGATATGAACGAGCTAGTAGCGTTATCTCGCTCTCGCCTGACACGCACCCTGACAGAAGCTGAATGCCAGAAGTATTTACATCAGGAGCATTGCCCGATCGAACCATGAAAAGGAGACCTGCCATGATTAGGATAGGAGCTGCTCTCAACGCCCAATATGTTCCAGGAAGCCGGCTGCGATGTGGGTACAAAGCGCATTGTGTGGGTGAAGGTCAATCCGGATTAAGAGATTCTTTTCAGGCTGACGGAAGAATTGCAACCTGATGCCGGGCGGCGCTACTGGATCCAAGAACATGGTGCAGAAGTGGACATTGGTGACATAGGGGAAGAGTTGGGACAGATGGAGACCGAAGTCAAAATCGCCCTCCCGATGTCCCACAATGTCTTAACAATCGTCGAGGAGCACGTACAATGAAGGATAACCGCTTAAAAGTTGAGATCGCCCAGCCGGAACTGAGCGATCTCGGGTGTGGAGACCACACCAAGGCGTAAAATCTCGTTCTTTCACATCCGTTTTTCAACAGATCGAGAGCCGGTAGGCCCACAAGACTTTACGCTCAGCGGAGAGGGTGGGTCCCCTACCCACGGTGGATATAAATTAAACAAAAGCCTGTATCCATCCTTCATTCGGACGAATACAGGCTTATTATTAACAGAGATCCTCATGCTAGGTGATCGATGTGCAAGGCACTCCGTTATTGTAGAAGTCGAGAGCGATACCGATAAGAACATTGAACAGCTTCAGACCAACGAGGAAAGAATGTTTCCGGCGTACACACAGGCGGGGAAAAAGGCAGACCGATCCAAAATGCGCCGCCAAGAATGCCGAAAACAAGGACTGTTTTTCTCATCTTTCAGGAAACTATCTCCGACTGAACTGGTTTTTCCAGCCACATAGTAAAGCCAAGCCCGATCAGTCCCAGGGCGAACAAGGTGCGGAAGCTGAGGAACAAGGTGGTTATTTCTTCACCGCTGAACAGGAAAAAGCCGATAAAGCCCATCAAGCCGGTGAAAAGAGGTAACCATTTCCAGCGGGCGATGACCGGTTTTCGCAGATTGCTGATCCCAAACAGGATCAGTCCCGGGACCATGAGAGGCATCCCCAGCAAGACTACGGCGAACAACGCATCGGGCATCCCATCCATAAAACCCGTGTGCCCAACTGCCACGATCATCCCACCCCAAACAAACAGACCGAAGGTGATGCGAGCGAATTTTTCGGTTGGCTTATAGGTTTTAAGAAAACCTATATAGCCTGAAATTAATAGCACCTGCCCGAAAACGATCAAAAGCCGGTCCTCACCTGAGATGGCATCTGCCATGTACCTGCCAAGAAATAGACGGCTCATTTCATCGAGCTTGTTTGCGAGAAACAGGATGTTGCCAAGCATGAATGCCGCGCCGCCGATGCGGTGGATAGGGAGGGTTTTGGGAGAGTGAAGGGTTGTTTCCATAGAATTTCTCCTCGATCAGTGACAGGCGCTTGTGAAGGCCTGCCACTTGATGGTTTCAGGGTTGATACGAATCTGCAAAAACGTTGTACACAAACGGGCAAAAGTCGTTGTAGTATTCTGCTTCTTCCAAATCGTAATGACCTGGCTCCCAACCCATCGCTTTTTGGCAGGTCTCGCTCGTATAATGATCTTCGGGACCTTGATCGCCAAAGGCGTGCATGATCTCATGAATCACAGGCCCAGCAGCCAGGTCAATGGGTGTATGACCTTCGAGAAATGGCAGGGCAGATGGGCAAACCTGCATTCCCTCCCATTCCGCGCAAGCGGTGCCCTCCTCCCCACGGCACTCCTCGCCAATAGAAATGGAACTCTGGATTGTATCCATACTCCCATATCCACAGGCAGCATAATGATGGTTGAACTGGATGATCGCGACATACATATACCCATCCCCTAGGTGTGGAGAAACGAACGCGTTTCTAAACCCTTCCGGGGCGGGGATTTGCTGGGCATATGCCCGGTTGATTTTCGCCCGGTCCTCATCCCCAACCGAAAAGATCAGGATTCCGTTGGGTAGGTTATTCATGTGGCGCCCCATGTAATCCGTGACAAGATTTTTCACAGAAACGCCGCTATCCTCCTCGATAAATCCGACAAGCTGTAATCCAAATCCGGTCAGGTCAATCAATTTCTCGTTCGCAATGGCGATTACAGCCTCCGCCTGATCCTGGCTGATCGCATCGGTGGTTGTGTCCACAATCACCGCAATCTTGAAATTGTCCGTGGGCGTTGGGGGAATGTTGCAAGCCGTCAATGCGAGAAGGAGGGCAAGCAGATACAGTAAACGGTTCATATAAGCCTAATAGGTGAACATCCGGTCATGATCGAGCGACATCCGCACTAATACGTTGGGCATGTCAAATACGGCGGGCATTCCGATGATATCTGGTTCGGTCAGGCTGGTTAGCCGGTAGTATCGGTGGCGTTGATCATCCAGTTCGAGGTCGGGGCACAAGACGGATTCTTCGTTCAGCCCTGCGGCAAGCATACCCTTGATCGAGCCATAGAGTGTGCCAGATCCCATCATCACCATGCCTCCCGCGTTAGTTTCCACTTCCTGCATGATGGCGTAGCCGTGCTTTTTCCGGTCGGCTAATGCCAGCAGGATGTTGAACACGGCGGGGGTCATGGGGACTAATTCTTCTGGCAGGGGAGTGGTAGTTTTCAAAGCTGCTCCTAGGCTTGTTATATATATCCGTGCACGATATATCTATCGTGGATATTATATATCTAGTTTATCCGATTGTCGAGAGGCAATTTTACACATGCGCCACAATGTCTTGACAATTGCAAAGGAGCGCGTAAAATGAGGAGTATGTACATTAAAAGCGAGATCGCCCAGCGGGAACTGAGCGATCTCGGGTGTGGAGACCACACCAAAGCGTAAAATCCTGCACATTCACACTTGTTTTTTCAACAGATCGAGAGCCGGTAGGCCCCGGCGAAATCAAAGATTTCGCACAGACTTTACGCTCAGCGGAGAGGGTGGGTCCCTTCTCCACGGTGGGAAAATGCCGCTGAGTCGATGTAAGTCGGAAAATAAATTCTCTTTGTTATCCTATGTGAGGAAAGTCGCCACTGAGAAGTTTTTCCCCTCTCTGTGGCGCTAATAATCCTCCATTACCCGGCATCGTCGACTCGGTTCACGGAGATCAGGATCAGGTTGAAATCGCGTATCATCGCAAGCAGGCCGTGGAGGGCAGCCTGATCCGCTACCGCACCGCTAAGGGTCGTTTCGCCATCCTGCGTCAAAGTGATCTGCATTCCGTCGAACATCTCCGACCAGAAAGGCGCAAGATGACCTTTGATACGAATCTCATAAAACTCATTCTTGCAACGATATCTATCCATTTTGTTCATCCCTGATTCGCTCGGTTACCAGCCGGCCGGAGACCATGGCAGTGGGCACGCCGGTGCCGGGATTCGTGCTGGCTCCCACGAAGTACAAATTTTGATAACGCGGGTGCCGGTTGGAGGGCCTGAAGTAAGCTATTTGTGCCAGTGTATGGGACAGCCCGTGCGTTGAGCCTTTCTCCAGGTTATACCGATCTATTCGCAAGATTGATCGTTCCCGAGCAGCGCTAACGGCCTGATTCTTTGTCGGGCTCAATTGGTCACGTTCCGGTTAAGCAGGCGCGGCAGGAACCAGGGGTTGCGCGCCAGGTAGCGCCCGATCGGGGGGTCAACAGGCTTGAGATTGCGAACATCCTTCGGCGCTTCGGGCCATTCGAATGGTAGATGAACTATCTCACACGGGGTCTGGATCGTTTCTAGCGCCTGGAGGGTCGCTTCCAGCACCGCAATCTGCCCGGCCGCGTCGCAGGGCTGCCCAAGGCTGCGCCCCAGTGGATATTCGATCGCTGCGATGCGAGGTACGCTCACCGAGGCGGTCAGGTCGGGGATGGGGGTGAGCGCAATCGTAGAAAAACCGGCCGCTTCCAATTCGCGTTGCACCAGTCCAACGGACCAGCAGCACACCGGTCAGGCCGGCACCAGCACGACCACGTCGGTAAAATCCTCTTTCAGGTTGCGGATGATGGCTGGGACCGTCTGGCACAGCAACTCTTCCGGGTTGAGCAGGTAGCCCATGATGGAGTAATGCCGAGGGGCGGTACGGCCGATGCGCCCTCGATTTTCCATTTCTTGCAGGCGCTGTAGGGGGAAAAGACAGTTCAGGTCCTGCTCGGCGTAGGAGGGGTCGATGTGCATATGGTACAGGCGCACATCCTCGTAGGTGGCGTCCTTGGGCAGGATGCGGTAAGATGGGTCGCCCCACCAGGGGTTCTTTCGCTCCCCTTCCTGGTCGAAGGGTTTGTCAGTTTTGAGCGCAATCCCAGCTGAGGAGAGCAGTGTCACTGTACACTCCGACAAGGGCTTGGTGAGTGAAGTCCAGGGGATGGGGCGCGCTTTCTCCAGGCTGATCCAATTCTTGATCAAGCGTTTGGTAATGCCGTTGATGAAACGGAATGAGTCGACGTTTTTTATCATCGTACACCTCTCTTTTTTGAACTATTTGATGTAACAGTATCGAATATGCGATTCGAGGCCGAGATTACCACGAGTCCGTAGTCGGCGACATGCACCGGTTGAGCGGTGCAGCGAGGGCATACCGGACGGGATAAAAAGCTGAGCTGTCCGTAGGTCGGGCAGGTTGAACCTTCCAGGCGGAAGCTTTGGGCTTTCAATCTCCAATGGCGTGGGACTCCCATAGATAATCTCCAATCTATTTTTGGGGATCATCTGCCCGCCAGGCTTTCAGGGTGGATGATATCGTCATCTTAGAGGTAGCCGGTGGCCTAGCATCCACGCTGAACAAGGTGTTCATGCGCAGGAACAGGCGCAGGTCGCCGCGCAGTTTCATGGCTCCGCCGATCAAGGATTTTGGGAGATTCAGACGGGAAGTCAGCATCTGGCAGAATACTTCTGTGCCGCGCAGGCGGATCACCAAACTGGGATGTTCGGAGATACCTTCAGCCGATACCGCAGCTTCGGGCGATACATCTACGTACCAGTCACCGCCGCCGGGACCATCGACTCGAAACATGATCGCCGCACGCAGTGGGCCGCCAATATCGAAGCGGTATAACAGGCTGAAGGCACGCATCACTCGCCCGATCATACGATGGCGGATCTCGGGTGAGAGCTGTCTCCACAGCGGCCGGCGGCCGGCAGGTTCAGCCACTTGCGCTGTGTGGAACAAACCGGCGTGGATCATAATGATGCTGAGCGCCTCAACGATTTTGACCGGCCGGTTGTAGATCGGCATTTGGACGGTCAGCTCGGTCTGTCCTGGCTGCAGATTGCGGGCAGTGCTTGCAGCCTCTTCGAGAATGTCTAAAAGCCTGGTGCCCACTTCTTTCATCGGTATGTCCAGATGCTCGTCGATCTCCGTGCGGTTGTAGGCGTTGAATTTGTAGCGGCTATCCAGACCGACGAAGGTGTACGGCTCGCCGCGCAGCGTGTGCTGGACACTCTCGAGCCCAGCTCCGTTCAAGGCGCACAGGTGTGCAACCGTCTCGTGCAGGGTCCATTCTTTGGAGCCGCCCTTTACCGGTTTGTCCCAATCCACTTCGGAAAGCTCGGCGAAAAATTGTCCATAAACACTGCGTACTTCCAATAAATCATCTGCCAGAGTCTGAGGTTCAAAAGTATTGTTCAAAATATTCGGGTTCATCGCTATTCCTCGCTTCATTCGCAGGTCAATCGGTGGACCTTGCTTGTACTCGCTCACGTTGGGGCATATACAGGGTTGAGGCCAGGCCGAGAACGATCGCGACGCCGATGGTGAGCAACGATCCACCTAAATCCGGCTTGGCGATCTTGAGAAAGACGATGCCCAGTGCGATGGCCACTCGGCTCTGGACGGAGATCCAAAGGAGTGGGTGGTTCGCCAGGCTGCGGAAGGAGTTTGACAGCACTCCCTTCTCCGAGGCCAGAGCCTGCCCAATGGCCGCCATCCGCGGAGCAGTGACCAACTGGGCGAGCGCGATCAACAGGACAAGTGATCCCAGCGTTACGATGATCCACGCCGCACCGCCCCAGACCATCAGCATCAAGTAGATGCCAGTGATGACCGTCGTGAGCATGGAGACGAACCCGACCTTACGTACGTTTTTAAGGATACTCATCCAGGAACGAACCTGCTCTAGAGTCATTGCGCTCCGTATTTGCGACAGGCCGGTCCATTCCAGTCCAAGCGCCAAGAAAAACCCCAGCGTGCCAACGATGTGTAGGAACAGGGCAATTGAATAGTCGTTCATGATTTACTCCTTTTTACTAAACTAATTGTGAGTTCTTGATTGTTAACGCACAGTATAGACCGATGCAGGACGCCTGCCATCTGGCGAAAGGTGTATTCAGGGTTTGTTTTGGGTTTAGGAGGCTGTGGATTAAGTTGCTAGATCAGGCCGAGATCTCTGGCGCGCGCCACCGCCTGCGTACGGCTGGTCACGTCCAGCTTGCGATACAGGCTGGCGGTATGT
>JBFFIU010000012.1:0-27087 GCA_041556275.1 Anaerolineales bacterium
AATTACGGGCTTCTGTTACCCCCATGATCAAAACCAAAATGCCGTAGACACCAGCCCCAAGTGCAACACCGCCGATGACGACCAGCCAGAGTGATTGATCGATGGACTGGTTTAGCCAGGCCAATAACACCAACGACATCACAAAAGTAGCCCCTACTGCTTGCCCGGCTCCAACCAAAATTCTCCTGCCATCCAGGCCTTTTAATCTTCCCCGCATGAAGTACAACAGGGCTATCATTTCTAAAACTGTAGCCAATGAATTAGCAAACGCCAATCCGCCATGCGGCATCAACCCCAGGCGCGCAAACCATGCCAAAAAGAGCACGCTGAAGATCACATTCAGACTCATTGCAACCACGCCGATCAACACCGGCGTTTTCGTATCGTGCATGGCATAGAACGCACGCACCATGATTTCAACCACCGAGTGACCAACCAGACCGACTGCATACCATAACAGTGCCCAGGCCACCAATTGAGTTGAGAGAGCCGTGAATTCCCCACGCTGATAAAGTAAACTAATTAGCGGTTCCCGGAATAGGATCAATCCCAACGAAGCGGGTAGGGAGAGCAAGATCACACCCCGCAGGCTGGTTACCAGGGATGAGCGCATCTCATTCAACTTGTTCTGTGCGTATTGAGCTGAGAAAGTTGGCAGTGCAGCGATCGCAATGGATTGGGCGATCAATACCTGCGGCATTAACATCAATGTAAAGGCGACCACGACACCGGTAACGCTTCCCTCCGGCAGGCGTGAAGCCAGCCATATGTTCACCCAAAAGTTCAATTGCACGAACGCTAATCCTAGCAGCCTGGGCCCTATGATGCGCCCAACTTCCCGTACAGATGGTAATTTCAATCCCAGAGTTGGGAAATATTGACCCCCCTGGCGCAGTAGAACTGGGATCTGGACCAATAAGTACAAGGCAGAACCCAACAAGACACCCCACGCCAATCCATATATACCCAGGCTGGGAGAAAGCACCAGAACTCCAAAGATCATGCCCAATTGGTACATCATTGGTGCCAGGGCAGGTATAAAAAATATTTGCTTGGAGTTGAGGATGCCGATCACCAAACCGCTTAAACCAAACAGCACCGTTGAAGGCAGCATCAGACGCATCAAGCTTACCGCCAGTTCTACTTGGGCAGGGTTAGCACTGAATCCAGGAGCCAGTATGTACCGCACGATTAAGGGGGCCAGAATTGCAGCCAGTATGGCTGCTAAGGTCAAGATCAGCAGGATCAGATTGGCGATGGCTGAAGCCAGTTTCCAGGCGCCACGCTGATCGTCCTTCACCAGTAAGCTGGTAAACGTGGGGATGAAAGCCGAGGCCAAAGCTCCGCCGGCCACTAAGGTGAACAGGGTTTCTGAAACCCGGTTGGCAGCCAGGAATGCATCCATCTCCCCACTCGTGCCGAAGGCATCCAGCACAATCACCTGACGCGCCAGGCCCACCAAATTGTTCAAGGCAAAGGCAAGCATCACCAGCCCCGCTCCACGAGCGATCTGGCGATTAGCTGTCCCGATAGAAGTCTCCACTAGAAGAGATTATATCAACGCAAGTTAAGAAGCGAGCTTACATGGCTGTATGAACCTGGTGAATTCATGTAAGTTCGCAAGCGATCAGGACATCACAGCTGGTATGTTGGGATTACAATCAAGAATGCCAGGACAAATCATAGCAAAGGAGCGTAATAAATGGAGACTCAATACATCATCGTTATGATCACGACGCCTTCGAAGGAGGTTGGCGAACAAATCGCCAATGCCTTACTCGAGAAGAAATTGGCCGCATGCGTCAACATGCTTGCCCCGGTCAACTCCCATTACACCTGGGAAGGAGCAACCACACATGACGAAGAAATATTATTGGTCGTGAAAAGTAGAGCCGAGCTGTTTCAAAACCATTTGGTGCCTGCTGTACAGGAAATTCACCCCTACCAGGTGCCAGAGATCATTGCTCTCCCGATACTGATGGGTTCGGCCAGCTATTTAGATTGGATTAACGAAGTGACCCAAGGAGAGTAGACCACAGACCACGAGCTATATTGTGCTGCAAGGGGAGTGTTGATATATAGTGGATCGTATGCAGAAACCTGATCCTGATCTACACAGCGCTTTATTCGTAACGCAAGGCCTCCACCGGCTCTAGATTGGAGGCTCGATTGGCAGGGTACAACCCGAAAAATAGACCAACCGCAGTGGAGAATAACGTGGCGATCAAGATAACATCAATGCCGATGCTCGGGGTGATTTGAGCATCGTTGGCAGCCGCGATGCGACCTACGAGAACAGAGATCGCCCATCCCAATAAAATGCCGATCAATCCTCCGATCAGGCTGAGCACCGAAGACTCGGTCAGAAACTGGATCAGTATATCTGTCTTACGCGCACCCAGTGCCTTCCGCAGACCGATTTCCCTGGTTCGTTCGGTAACCGAAACCAGCATGATATTCATGATCCCGATGCCGCCTACCAGCAAAGAAATTGCTGCGATGCCGCCCAGGAAGATAGTTAATACTCCAGTGATCGTCTGAGCTGTAGCCAGGAAATCCTGCTGAGTGAGTATGGTGAAATCATCTGCACCAATCTCGGTCCGATGACGTGTGCGCAGGATTTGGGCAATTTCCTGGCTGGCCTGCGGAACCGCATCAGCACTCACCGCCTGGATCATCAAGATATCCACTCGATCTGAGCTGGAACGGCGCAACAATCGTGTGCGCGCAGTAGATATGGGTACCTGGATCACGTCATCCTCATTGTTAAATGAAGATCCTCCCCTCTCTTCCAACACACCTATGATGCGGAAAGGCTGTCCTTCGATGCGCAGCGTCTCCCCTATCAACCCTGCAGTGCGACCGAACAAATTTTCTGCGGTATCGATGCCGATCAACGCCACTGATGCCTTACCCAGGTTATGTGCCTCATTTATATATTCCCCTTCAGTGACCGTCCTGTTACGGACAAATTCATAATCCGGTGTAATGCCCGTGATCGTCGTGCTGGTGGATTCACCACCATAAGATACCTTCGCCTGCCCCTGGAGCAATGGTGCCACAGCTGCGACGGAGGGAGCCTGAAATGGATCGTTGATGGCATCGGCATCCCCTAAAGTAATCGGTTTGGGATTACGCACCTCATCTGAACCGCCGCGAAAGACAAACACCAGATTCGTGCCGATGCCCTGGATCGAGCCGGTAATCGTATTTTCTGCCCCTCTGCCAAGTGATATCATGGCGATCACCGCCGCCACACCAATCACGATACCCAGGATGGTTAAGCCAGAGCGCAATTTATTGGCAGACAAACTCTCAAGCGCTTCCCAGAAAGATTGTATTAAGTTCATTCACTATCCTCCACTACTCCGTCTCGAATTCTGACTATCCGTTGGGTGTGATCAGCAACATCTGGATCATGGGTAACGATTACCAATGTCGTACCGCGCTCCTGATTAAGGTTGAGCAAAATCTGGATGATCTCCTCACCGGACTTGGTATCCAAGTTGCCTGTGGGTTCATCAGCTAGAATGATCGCTGGATCGTTAACCAATGCGCGTGCGATCGCTACACGTTGTTGCTGGCCTCCAGATAGTTCATTCGGACGGTGCTTCATGCGATCTTCCAAGCCAACCGCTGTGAGTGCCCCCCTGGCTCTTTCCCTGCGTTGATGTGCTACCCCCGCGTAGCGCATCGGTAATTCTACATTAGCCAATGCCGTCGCTCGTGGCAGCAAGTTGAATACTTGAAAGACAAAGCCCACTTTGCTGTTGCGGATCGAGGCCAACTGGTCATCTTTCAGATCTGAAACCCGCTCTCCATCCAGGATGTATTCCCCCGAGGTTGGTCTGTCCAGACAACCAATAATATTCATTAGTGTGGATTTACCTGAACCGGAAGGACCCATGATCGAGATGGCCTCACCTCGCTCCACCTGGATCGAGAGTCCACGCAGGGCATGAACCTCTACCTCACCCATTTGGTAGACTTTCGTTAGATTATTCGCTTCGATTACCCAATCTCCCATCTCGCCCTCACACCTGTTGGCACTGTATTCAAGCCAGGATGATTACCCCAACTGATCTAGATCACAAAATGCCTGACAGAGCTAATATCCAAATAGTTGATTCAGCTGCAGTGTATCAGACCATAAATCGCTTGCTACTTTTGTTCTCCGCTTTATATAACTCCAATGCTATTGAACCTACTTAGATTATCAATCCAGCTTATCAGTCAACTTCTATGTTGTGAAAGGTGGTTTTAGCGAGGGATTATTATCTTCTCACAATGTATTTTAACTGAATATTTCAATTGCAAGTTAAAGGCGAGGTTAACGAAACTAATCTTCAACCATCCAAACTCATTACAAACCGTGGTTTGATTGGATCAGCTTACATGACTGCAGCATTGTGACAATTGTCACAGAAATTAATGACATCCGCGACTGAAATTAACCCAGTATTATCGTTATTATCATCATAGATGTAATATTATTTGTGCTTATTAATGTTTTAGGAGGTCTATTAATGCCAGCCATATTCAGAGAGTATCTTGAAATCGACCGTAAAGAACGTGCCCGCACTCCCTCTCTAGATATCACTAATCGACCTGTAGATGAAAGGTTGAGAGATTTTCATGATGTTGTCATTCCGATGACCGCCGAACAGGCCAAATTGGAAGCGGCGCGATGTGTTCAGTGTCCTGATCCAGCCCCTTGTACTGAAGCCTGCCCAGCCCATAATGACATACCTACCGCAATGTGGTTGATAGAACAGGGTGAGTTTCTTGAAGCGGCCAAAATTTATCGTCAGACGAGTTCGATGCCCGAACTATGCGGGCGGGTCTGCCCTCAAGAACAGCTCTGCCAGGGTTCATGTTCTCATTTGAAATCCTTCCATTCCGTGCTAACCGGGCCTCTGGAGGCATTTGTCACCGACTATGAAAGACAAACCGTAGGAGTTGAGTTTTCCGTCGGTGAACCCACTGGAAAGAAAGTGGCTATTGTCGGTGCTGGACCCGCAGGACTCGCCTGTGCAGAACAACTTGTGCAACAGGGGCATTCCGTGACCATATTCGATGCTAAACCCGCTCCAGGTGGGCTATTGACATATGGTATTCCAAATTTCAAGCTGCCGAAAGACGTTGTTTTCTCTTTCTGGGGTGATCTGGAAAGAGCTGGTATAGAATTTATCCCTGATACTTATATTGGAAAAGATAAGACTATCGATGATCTTTTTGGGGAAGGATACCAAGCTGTATTTATCGGCGTTGGTGTTGGCGTGGATGCCCCGATGGAAGCCCCTGGTGAGGATTTACCCGGGGTAATGCAAGCGACAGAGTTTTTAATTCGCTGCAGCCTTGAAGATGAACATCTCCTACCCCTCGAACTGCGAGGTCGCCCGGCGGTTGGAGAAAAGGTAGCCGTGATCGGCGGGGGAGATACTGCGTCGGATTGCTTGCGTTCTGCACTGCGCTTAGGAGCCAAGGAAGTCACCTGCCTCTATCGTCGCACCGAGAAAGAAATGCCCGGTGGACTTCATGATAGAGAGCTGGCCAGGGAAGAGGGTGCCAAATATGAGTTCCTCACCCAGCCGGTGAAATTCATAGCCGGTGAAAATGGCCGCCTGGCAAAAATTGAATGTATCAACATGGAGCTCGGTGAGCCGGATGAATCAGGCCGGCGTCGGCCGCTCCCCATCGAAGGTTCAAATTTCATTGTCGATGCAGATACCGCCGTACTGGCGCTTGGGTACTGGCCTGATCCGATCATCGGTGAAACTACGCCAGATATCGATACGCATAAATGGGGTTTGATCATTGCAAATGATGAGACTGGATCCACCAGCCGTCCAGGTGTTTTTGCTGGCGGAGACGCCGTAACTGGTCCAGACCTGGTGGTGACAGCGATGGTCGCCGGACGCAATGCGGCGGCTGCAATCCATGAATATCTGCAAAAAGAAGCATAATTTCTCAGATTTTTTCGAATTGATCACAATTTAAATTGAAATATTTTCCCCCTACTGGGGTATAATTAAGCTGTGTGCGCCGGCGGCGTGCACATCTTTTTTGCTATTTTTATCATTGGGCAGATCGAGACATTCTGGATCAATTGTTACCTTATCTTTAACTTCGTTTTCGAAAGGCAAATATGGATATCGGCACCGTCCGACAAGTAGATATAGACGATCAAATGCGAGCCGCTTACCTGGATTACGCCATGAGTGTAATCGTGGCGCGCGCGTTGCCAGATGCACGGGATGGATTAAAACCTGTCCACCGGCGCATCCTTTATTCCATGCACGATTTGGGTATCCGGGCCAATTCACCTTTCCGTAAATCTGCTCGTATCGTAGGAGAAGTCTTGGGCAAGTACCATCCCCATGGGGATTCAGCTGTCTACGATGCGATGGCCCGCATGGCTCAAGACTTTTCCATGCGCTATCTATTGGTTGACGGGCAAGGTAATTTCGGTTCAATCGATGGAGACGCACCTGCAGCCATGCGTTACACAGAAGCCCGTCTAGCTCGCATGGCAGAAGACATGCTCGTTGACATCGAACAGAATACGGTTGATTTCAGCGACAACTTTGATGGTTCCCTACAGGAACCATCAGTGCTGCCCTCCCTGATTCCCAACTTACTGCTTAACGGTTCCTCCGGAATCGCGGTCGGCATGGCGACAAACATCCCCCCGCACAATCTCAAGGAGTTGGTTGCCGCGTTGACCTTAATGATCGATCGATACGATGAAGTCGATGAAGTATCCGTCGAAGAGCTGCTGAAATTAATCCCCGGACCAGATTTCCCCACGGGTGGAGTAATCGTCGGTGATGAGGGTATTCGCCACGCATATAGCACTGGTCGGGGGCGCATTGTTCTGCGCGGACTGGCCATGATCGAAGAGATGCGCGGTGGGCGACACCGCATTGTGATCACCGAGATCCCTTACCAGCTCAATAAAACCACCCTGATCGAACGCATCGCCGAATTGGCACGCAGCGGCAGACTGGATGATATTTCCGACTTGCGTGATGAATCAGACCGGCGTGGCATGAGCATTATTGTGGAGCTCAAGCGCGGCGCACAACCACGCAAAATTCTCAACCAACTCTACAAATATACTCCGCTCCAATCCACTTATGGTGCCCAGTTGTTGGCGCTGGTTGATGGTGAACCACGCCTGCTTTCACTGAAGCGGGCATTACGTCTTTTCATTGAACACCGTCAGGATGTGATCACACGGCGATCCCAATTCCAATTGGATAAAGCACGCGCTAGGGCTCACATCCTGGAAGGTTTGTTGATCGCCCTGGCTCACTTGGATGAAGTGATCGAGACGATCCGCAAATCCCCAGACGCTGATACCGCCAAAGATCGCCTGATGACCCAATTCTCCCTGTCTGAAAAACAGGCAGTGGCAATCTTGGATATGCAATTGCGTCGTCTGGCTGCTCTTGAACAACAGAAGATCGAGGATGAGCAACGCCATGTTCTGGATCGCATAGAAAACCTGGAAGACTTACTTGCCGATCCGAAGAAGATCCTGGCATTGATCAAGGCTGACTTGGCTGAGATTGTGGAGACATACGGCGATGAACGCCGCACGCGCATTGCTGCTGAAGCTAGCGAAGATTTCAATGAAGAAGACCTTGTGTCTGATGAGGCTGTACTGATAACTATCACCGAACAAGGCTATATTAAACGCATGTCGGCGAAAGCATTCAAGGCGCAAAGGCGCGGTGGTCGTGGTGTCACCGGGCATGCCATGAAAGAAGAAGATGAGATGCTGATCTTGTTTCCAGCTCGTACTCTGGACACAATTCTCTTTTTCTCTGACAAGGGCAAAGTTTATTCTGAAAGAGCCTACCAGATCCCTGATGCCGTTCGCACCGGGCGGGGCATCCCTATCGTCAACATTCTCTCCATATACCCGGACGAGACGATCACAGCAGTGCTGGCGGTACCCAAGTTTGATGAATCTGCATATTGTATTATGGCCACCAGGCGAGGTCGCATCAAACGCTTGCCTCTTTCTGCTTTCGCCTCTGTACGACCATCTGGATTAATCGCAATAAATTTGCATGAAGGGGATGAGTTGGGTTGGGCCAGGTTGACAGACGGTGACTGTGAGATCATCATGGTGACCGAAGGGGGTCAGGCGCTTAGATTTTCTGAGAAACAGGTCCGAGCTACGGGTCGGACAGCCGCCGGGGTAATCGGGATAAGGTTCAAGTCCGAGGATCAAGTAGCCAGTATGGAGGTGGTTGAGCCTGGTGGCGAACTGCTGGTCGTTACTTCTCAAGGCCATGGTAAACGCACACCTTTGGATCAATATTCCAAAAAGAGTCGTGGAACTCTCGGGGTCACCACGATCAACAAAGCTGCCCTGAAGAATATAGGGAAAATTGTAGCTGCCCGGGTAGTCCAGGAAGCTGATGACTTGACGATAATCTCAACCAATGGTGTTGCTTTACGCACAAAAGTGAAGCAGATTTCTCAAGCGGGTCGGCCAACCCGTGGCGTTCGCCTCATCGGTCTCCAGGAAGGTGATAGCGTTGCATCCCTGGCACGCATCGCTGAATCTGACTTGCGTCAAGTAGGAGCTAGCCAGGCCGAAGAGAACAAAGAATAACCTCGGCAAAATTCTGTTTCTTTCAACAAATCAATCGATATGTTTAAATGCAATCGGCCCAGGGCAGATCCCTGGACCGCGTGTTTAATCCTCTATTCTTAGGTTAGCTTGCCTGAGTAGTTTCAAAACTACTCGTTCTTCATTACCCTACATCTCAAAAGGATCGATTAGTAAAAACAACTCAATGCGGGTTCACAGCAAGGGTGGGGGTATTACTTTCTCGAAAACGAGCAACGCAAGCCCGCCTATGATACAGGTCATCATCAAGATCATTAAAGCGATCACAAAGCGTTGAGCTGCTGTCATACCCAAAAAACTTCCCCTCGGCTGATACGATCCTACTTCCTCATAATACTCTAACCCGTCTTCATCGAAAAAAGCTGAAGAATTAGCGTCTTCACGAAATTCGTCTAACATGCTCAATCTCCCGAGGTTCTATCCTGTTGGATTACCCACTTAAAATTGGATTTGCAAAATCGGGTATCCACATCAATTTTCCAATAATAGTTTAGCCCATTTCTAGATACTGTCAACCGCCCGCAGCTGTAATCCTCCAGCCTGGAAGGTCATTACTATTCCTGCCGCCCCCTGCAGACGTATAGCTCCACTGCTGTCCAATCCTAACAAGCGACCCTTATAAACTTCCTGTCCGTGCTGAGATAACCGAACCATCTTATTCTGGTAAGCCAGATTATCCTCCCATGCCTGAAGGAATATCGGAGAATTTATCTGCTCCAGCCATAAGACCAACTTGAGCAATACCTCCCGCAGCAGAGTCCACCGCTCGACCGGTTTTCCCACTGCGTTTTCAACGCTGGTGGCAGGAAACCCCAGATCAATATCAGGGGGTACCGATTCGGGTGCAACATTGATGCCAATCCCTAGGATAGCAGACTTTGGTCTTTCTCCACTCCAGGCAGTCTCCACCAGCACCCCAGCCAGTTTGCCACCATTGACGAGAACATCGTTAGGCCATTTTATGCACGCTTCGAGGCTGTACGCATCTTGCAGCGCGGTACATACGCCTAATGCTCCCAGCCCGGATAGCCTCGACACTGCAAAATCACCGAGCTGTTCTAAATGCAACACCAAACTGAAGGCGAGAGAACTGTGAGGTGGGGTGAACCAGCGGCGTCCATTACGACCGCGGCCAGCGGTTTGTTCATCGGCAACCACAAGAGAGAAGTGAGGTGCACCAACTTCTATCCAATCCTTTGCCAGATCGTTTGTTGACCCAACGCTTTCAAAATAGCGCAATGGGCCGAGGGGTAATCCGGATAAGTATTCTTTGAGCTTGCTTCCTTCCATGCATAGATTTTACCTCAGCATCTCGCAGGACCTGGACCACGCTGTAATCCAGATATCCCTCTCTCATCAATAATTATGATCCTCCGCGAGTGATCAAATATCATCTTTCTGCGAGAGAACCAAATTCGCTGGACGAATCTAATACGCTATGATATACTCGCCACGCTCCCGCCAAAGGGCGGGAGAAACTGTACCCCAATGGGGCTAGTTCACATCACACACGCTTCTCGACTTTGCCGGATGTGCCGCAACAGCGGTTCTGGGAAGGGTAGACAGAGGCGGAGGCAAAACAAAGGAGTTTAAAATGGCTATTGTTTCGATGAAAGCACTCTTGGAAAGCGGGGTGCACTTTGGTCACCGGACCCATAAATGGAATCCGGCCATGAAACCCTACATCTTCACTGAGCGTAACGGAATACATATCATCGACCTGCAAAAGACGGTAAAAGCCTTGGATGAGGCATACAACCTGGTGAGAGACACCGTAGCCGAAGGCGGCACGGTGCTTTTTGTTGGCACCAAGCGACAGGCTCAAGATACGATCAGGGATGAGGCTGAACGAGTCGAAATGCCATATGTCACCACTCGCTGGTTAGGTGGTATGCTTACAAACTGGCGCACCATCCGCCAGCGGGTCAACGAGCTCGATCGCCTGGAGCGCATGCGTGACGGGGGTGAATTCAGCCGCATCACCAAAAAAGAAGCGCTGATGCTGCAACGCAAAATGGATCGCCTGGAATATCTCCTGGGCGGTATTCGCAATATGACCGGCTTGCCGGAAATGCTGTTCGTGGTTGACGTTTATCGTGAATCGACCGCAATTCACGAAGCCAATCTACTCGAAATCCCGGTCATCGCTATGGTCGACACGAACTGTGATCCAAATAAAGTTGATTACGTTGTTCCCTCCAATGACGATGCCATTCGCGCCATTAAACTGCTGGTAGGTAGAATCGCTGACGCTGTCCAGGAAGGCAAAGCTTTGCATAAAGAAGAAGAAATCGAAGCCATGCCCGAAGCGGCCGTTATGGCGATCACCGATGAACCTGAACTCTCGGATGAAGAGTTGTTGGGTGAAGCGACATTAGCCAAGCTGCCCTCCCGGCAGCTTGTCTCAGAGGAGGGAGATGAGACGGAACCGGCGGAAGAAACAGGAGAAAAAGAAGCGGATATTGAAAAAGAAGCTGAGAGTGAGGCTGAAGTCGAATCCGATGTTCAAGCTGAAGTAGAGGTTGAGGTCGAAGTCGTCGAGGAAGCAGATACCGAAGTTGAACCCAGCGAGGCAGATGATCCTCAAGCTGAGCAGCAGGCAGAAAGCCCCTCAACAGAAGAAGATCAAGATGAAGAGGAAGAGGTAGAAGAGGACGAGGCAGAATAATGGCCATATCGGTTGATCTAATCAAAGAGCTGCGTGAAGCAACGGGCGTTGGTATTCTCGATTGTCGTCAAGCATTGGAAGATGCAAATGGCGATTTTGAAAAAGCTGTAGACATCCTGCGTGAAAAAGGTCTTGCCAAAGCTGCAAAGCGAGCAGACCGTGAGGCTTCAGAAGGTAAATTGGAGTTATATACTCACGGGGATGGTCGTGTGGGTGTCATGGTGGAAGTGAACAGTGAGACTGACTTCGTCGCTCGATCGGAGGAATTTCGGAATTTTGCTCATGAAATTGCTCTCCAGATCGCCGCAGCGGCGCCATTATATATCCGTGTTGAAGACATTCCAGAGGTAGATCTTGAACGTGAGCGCAATATAGTTCGTGAACAAACTCTGGCTGAAGGCAAACCCGAAAACATCATCGATAAGATCGTCGCAGGGCGTATGGAGAAATTCTATGATGAGACCTGCCTGCTCAGGCAACAATACATCCGCGATGATACGATCACTATTGAGCAATTGCTGCACCAAAACATTGCTGCTATTGGCGAGAATATACTTATCCGCCGCTTCGTCCGCTGGGAAGTGGGCGAACACAAAGCAAATTAAATTGCTGTGGGCCAACCACCTGGTTGGCCTTTTTATTCTCTAAGGAGAGTGGGTATGGCTAATGATCTGAAATATAAGCGGGTGTTGCTCAAATTGAGCGGAGAAGCACTGTCGGGTCCAGAAAATTTTGGTATCGATCCTGACCGGGCTGAAGACATCGCTGAGAGGATTTCAGAAGTTCGGGATATGGGGGTGGATGTCGCCATAGTCATTGGTGCTGGAAATTTATGGCGTGGGCGTCGCGGCCTTGAGCGAGGCATGGACAGGGCAACAGCTGATTATATGGGAATGCTCGCTACAGTGATGAACGCCTTGGCGCTCATGGATGCTATGGAACGCTGTGGACTGGTGACTCGCGTCCAATCTGCGATCGAGATGCACGCTGTTGCAGAACCTTACATTCGCCGCAGAGCTATCCGCCACCTTGAAAAGGGACGAGTCGTAATTTTAGGCGGTGGAACCGGAAATCCGTACTTCTCCACTGACACCGCAGCAGCCTTACGAGCCATGGAGATAAGCGCAGATGTGCTCATTAAAGCCACTAAGGTAGATGGAGTTTATGATAGTGACCCGGAGATCAACCCGGATGCCAAGTTGTTCGATCACTTGACCTACATGGATGCCATCAACCTGCGCTTGGAGGTCATGGACAGTACTGCGATCTCCTTATGCATGGACAACCACTTACCCATCTTGGTGCTCAATCTATGGGAACAAGATGACCTCTGCAATGCGCTGCGCGGCGAAGAAATCGGTACATTGGTATCAGGTGAATCTAGAGAGTGAAATTACCCCTTTTCTCTACTGCATTTTTCGGGTATCCTATAAGTTGCGTGACTTCATCACGCAAAATCAGTGGAGGCCGTTATGCTCAAAGACATTTACAATGAGGCCGAAGCCCGGATGAAAGGGGCAGTCCAAGCCTTAGAAGAAGACCTTGCAGGTATTCGCACCGGGCGTGCTAGTCCAGCCCTCATCGAGCGGCTCCAGGTTGACTACTACGGAACCCTCACTCCGCTGATCCAGCTGGCCAGCATAGGTGTCCCTGAATCGCGCACTTTATTAATCCGGCCTTTCGATCCAAGCAGCTTGAAGTCCATAGAACGAGCTATATTGGCGTCAGATTTGGGTTTAACCCCCAACAATGACGGTAAAACTATCCGCCTGAATATGCCCCCTCTTACTCAAGAGCGTCGCCAGGAATTGAGCAAGGTAGTTCACAACCGGGTCGAGGAAGCCCGCATCGCCGTGCGTAACGTTCGCCGGGATGAGATTAAAGATCTGCAAGAATTCGAAAAAGAAAAATTGCTCTCGGAAGACGAGAGGATACGTGGTGAAGAAGAACTTCAGAAAATAACGGATCGATTTATTGAAGAGATCAACGCCATCGGTGAACGTAAGGAAAAAGAGATCCTGGAAGTTTGAACTTCATCTTATGAATGATAAATCATCCACTTCGGTAGAACCTGTCCCGACGCATATCGCCATTATCATGGATGGGAATGGGCGCTGGGCAATATCGCGAGGACTCCCGCGCTTAGCCGGTCACCGAGCTGGTACAGAAAATTTGCGGCGGGTGATCGAAGCATGTGTCGAATTCGACGTCAAGTATTTAACCCTCTACGCTTTTTCAACCGAAAATTGGGGCCGCCCCATCGAAGAAGTTAGAGGGTTAATGCGCATCCTAGAGGATGTCATTGATCGCGAACTTAGGGAACTTCATAAAAAGGGAGTTCGCCTTTTGCATATCGGACACCTGGATAAGCTCAAACCCTCCTTGCGCCAAAAAGTATTTGATGCCATCGAATTGACGAAGGATAACAATCGCCTCACATTATGCGTGGCGTTTAATTATGGCGGGCGCGACGAGATTGTCTGCGCGATTCAGCGCATGATCCAGGATGGGGTTAAAACTGAAGAAGTGACCGATGAAATGGTCAACAAATATTTATTCACTGCAGGGGTGCCAGACCCAGACCTGATCATCCGCACTTCAGGTGAATTGCGCGGCAGTAATTTCCTGATTTGGCAAGGGGCCTATTCAGAGTGGTATTTCACCCCTATCTATTGGCCGGATTTCGGAAAAGATGAACTGGCTCGTGCCCTAGAAGAATATAAACAGCGCCAGCGGCGCTTTGGAAAGATCCCCCAATCAGTTTGAGATAATCGCTAATGCTTCGTACACGCGTCATGGTGGCAGCCGTATTGTTACCCGTTGGGCTGTTCATTATATATCTAGGCGACTGGGTTTTTGCCGCTTTTGTGGCTTTGATACTAGGCATAGCTGCCTGGGAGTACAGCCAGATTTTCCGTGTCAGTGGCCATCAACCTGCCAGTATTATCGCTATCCTCGGCGCTGCATCCCTTGCCTTGGGAAGAGCATGGGATGGTTTCGAAAGCGCACCCTGGATCATCAGCCTGATCATCCTCGCCGGCATGACCTACCATCTGGTGGCTTTCGAACGCGGCCGGGACTCTGCGGGTACAGATTTCGCCGTAACTCTCTCTGCGGTATTATACCTGGGGTGGTTAGGTTCATACCTGATCTCAATCCGCTCGCTGCCAGAAGGCTTCTGGTGGCTGCTTTTGGTTTTACCATGCGTCTGGCTTGCCGATTCGGGCGCCTACTTTATCGGACGAGCTTTCGGGAAGCATAAACTGAGCCCGAGGCTCAGCCCAAAAAAGACCTGGGAAGGATATTTAGGGGGCATTCTAGTTGGCACGCTTGGCGCGGTTGGATTGGTTTACTTGTGGAAGATCTGGGCTGGTCCGGCCTTTTCGATCTCACCCCTCCAAGGCGCCCTCTTGGGATTCCTCCTTAGCTCGATCACCACATTAGGCGACCTGGGTGAGAGCATGATTAAACGCCAGAGTGGTGTCAAAGATTCGAGCAATCTGCTCCCCGGTCATGGCGGCGTCTTTGATCGCATCGACTCTTGGCTGTGGGCTGCAGTAATCGGGTATTACTTCATCATCTGGATCGTTATTTGACATTCATTCTCTGCCGTGGTATTATCGCAAACAACAATCGAATAGCCTCATTCGGCACTCTTATCCAGAGAGGTGGAGGGACCGGCCCTGAGAAACCTCGGCAACCATTTGGCAGTTTGCGCCTAGTAAGAAGAGCAAATAACTGAAACGGTGCCAATTCCGGCAGACGGATGTTCTGGAAGATGAGAGGGCAGCCGTTCAATTTTTTTCGCCCTTTCATGTCCGGAGGGGCAATTTTAATCCTTATTGGAGGACATGATTTATGAGTACGACCTTTATGGAATCACCCAGTCTATTGTTTACCTCGGAATCGGTCACTGAGGGCCATCCGGATAAGATTTGCGATCAACTCAGTGATGGTGTTCTGGATGCCTGCCTGGCGGAAGATCCGACTTCGCGCGTCGCCTGCGAAGTGGCCACCAAGACCGGCTTCGTAATCTTCCTCGGTGAGATCACGACCCAGGCCAATATCAACTATGACGAACTCGCTCGCAAGATCATCACTGAGATCGGTTATGACGACAGTGCAAAGGGATTCGATGGCAACACCTGCGGCGTCCAGGTGGCGATCGCAAAACAATCAGCTGATATCGCCATTGGGGTAAATCAGTCACTCGAAGCCAGACGTGGAGAGATGACGGAAGAAGAGGTTAACTCTATCGGTGCCGGAGATCAGGGCATGATGTTTGGCTATGCTTGTAATGAGACTCCGGTGTTGATGCCCATGCCGATCTATTTGGCGCATAAGATCACCCGCCGACTGAGCGAATTGCGCAAAAACGGCACCTTGCCCTGGTTGCGTCCTGATGGAAAAAGCCAGGTAACCATCGAGTATAGTTACGGAAAACCAAAAAGGGTGGACACAGTCCTGGTGAGCACCCAACATGCTCCCGATATCTCTCAAGATGAAATTAAAGAAGCGATAACTGAACACATCATCTTGCCTGTGCTGCCATCAGAAATGGTGGACGAGAACATGAAGATTTATGTCAATCCCACCGGAAGGTTCGTGATCGGTGGTCCTTTAGGGGACTCCGGACTGACTGGACGCAAGATCATCGTCGACACTTACGGTGGCATGGGGCGTCATGGAGGTGGCTGCTTCAGCGGTAAAGATCCGACCAAGGTCGATCGTTCGGCTGCTTATGCTGCGCGTTGGGCAGCCAAGAATGTTGTCGCCGCTGGTTTGGCAGAGCGCTGCGAGATCCAGGTTGCGTATGCGATTGGCGTTTCACATCCCCTGAGCGTCAATGTCGAAACCTTTGGCACAGGTCGTATTCCAGACGACCAGATCGCGGAACTGATCAACGATCATTTTGACCTCCGCCCGGGTGCTATCATCCGGGACTTGAATTTGCGTGCTCCTGTATATCGCCAGATCGCCGCATATGGACACTTTGGTCGGGATGATTTGGATCTGACCTGGGAAAGGACCGACAAAGCCGAAGCACTGCGCATCGCAGCTGGTCTCGAAGAGAGGGTGGCACTAGGCGCTCACTAAACCCTTCCGCTAATATAAATAGGGGCGATTGCATAAACAATCTCAGCAATCGCCCTTTCTATTTAAGTTAAGAACCTTATTAATAAGGTCGTTCCAAGCCATGAACTTCAAGCAGCTGTGCATCCTCCATCAATTTGTTGGTTGGACCATCTGCGACCACCCTCCCCCGATCAAGGATCACCATGCGCGGGAATAGATCCATCACCAGGAGCATATCATGAGTTGAGGTCAACATGGTTAACGGCAATTCCTCCAGCAGATTGATCAGTGAACGCCGGGCTCTTGGGTCCAAGCCTGACGTGGGTTCATCGAGAACAAGCACTTCGGGTTTCATGGATAATACCGTTGCGATGGCAATGCGTTTCTTCTCCCCCATACTCAAATGATGCGATACCCGGTCAACATAGCCGCTCATTCCAACTGAGGCCAATGACTCTTCTACCCGCGCCTGAACTTTTTCAATAGGCAACCCTTGGTAAAGAGGTCCAAAAGCAACATCATCAAAAACTTTAGGTGAAAAGAGCTGATCCTCAGGTGATTGAAAGACCATCCCGACCATTGCGCGCACGCGGCCCAAATTTTCTCCTCCCACCTCCATACCGCACACCCGCACACTTCCATCACCGGATAGAATACCATTCAGGTGTAGGATCAAAGTTGATTTCCCGGCTCCATTTGGACCTACCAGAGCAACCTTCTCACCCGGTTGGATCACCAGTGAAACTTCACTCAATGCTTGATGCCCATCTGGATAAGAAAAGGACAAACCCTCGATCTCTATCGAATGGTGCATTTTCTCATCCACCAATTAAATAAGACAATGCAACCAGTGAACCTAAAATCACCCCACCCACGATCAACAACATCCAATTGTAAACTTCCAGCTTGGGAAGCGGCACTGCTCTAATTTCACCATCATAGCCGCGCGCAAGCATCGCCGCATAAATCCGGTCGCTGCGTTCAAGTGAGCGCATGAATAAATTACCAGCCATCCCACCTGCAGTCTGGGCGCGCCAAGCCAAGGAGCCCCCTGCTCTGAGACCTGGAAAGCCAGCATTGCTGCTCCTGGCTACTCGAGCACGCAGCAAGCGCAAAGCCTCATCTACCAGCACGAACAAATAACGCCACATCAACCCAAAAATGGCAACCATCAGCCGTGGAACACGAACTGCACGCATTGCTGCCAGCAGATCAGGGAATGGAGTCGTAGAAGTTAACAGGATCGCTGCCTGTACCGAAATCCAGGATTTCAGCGAGATGCTTACAAAACGCTCCACACCTGACAGCGTCACAGTGATCTCCCAAGTTCCGATACTCATTGTGAATAATGGCTGCCCAAGCGTGGTAAAGATCAGCGGTAACGCAGCCAGCATAAATGGAAATGCTAATACGGCACGCTTCATTACATGCAGTATTCCTATGCCAGATAAAATAATTGCTGACAAAATCGTCGTTAAAAGCAATATATAAATTGGCCACACCCCGATTGGGATAAGGGCGATGCTCAAGATGAAAGCCACCGTTAGAACAAACTTGACGCGCGCATCTAGGCGGTGAACAGGGCTATTACCCGCCTGATATGGATCAAGGAAATGTATATGCAACTCTAACCGCCTGATGCATGGCTACTGCGACGATTGTAAGCGACCCCTAGAACAACTCCAAAAATGATCGCTATCCCCAGTATCCCCGCCACGATGGTCGCTAAAGCTTCGCTTGATATACCCGGGAAGAGATATTCCGGGATGATCCGATAGAATGGTCCTCGAGCAATTTCCAGAAAACCATATTGCATCGCTACCCATTCAAGGCCGTCTGGACGGGTTGATGCCAGTGGAGAGACGATTACCAGCACTAATGCGACTAACAAGCCAATCAGCCATACTATTCTCCCTCCAATCTGGGCTGTTTCGCTGCGCTTGATCAAGTCGGGTCGGGAAGCCAAAAGGAAAGCTAATGCACCAACCGTGATCAAGCCTTCACCAATTCCGATCAATGCATGCACACCCGCCATGGCTGGTATCGCCAAGTTTGCAGGCGATGTACCTGATAGAGCCAATTGCAAGCCAACCGCCAGAGAGGTTATTACGATTGAGAGCCAGGCTGCAATGAATCCACCGCTAAATATTCCTGTCTTCTGATTGCCAACGAGCCTGAGAGCCGTGCGATAAACCGTATAAGATACGGCCACCCCGACGATGCCCATATTGAAAATATTCGCACCGAGAGCCAGCAATCCTCCGTCCTGAAAAATGAGTGCCTGGATGCTGACAACACTGGTCATGATCAGCATAGCAGCCCACGGACCCATCAGGATGGTGGCAATCGTCGCACCCATGAGATGTCCAGATGTGCCACCAGCAACTGCAAAATTAAGCATCTGACCGGCGAAGATCGCTGCAGCCAAGACACCCATTAAGGGCACCTGGTGCTCACCCACATCCTTACCAACACGTTTTAATGCATAGCTCACGAACACAATGGATATTATCCATAGGGCAATTGACACCAGAATCGATAAAAAACCATCAGGAATATGTAATTCAACTGGTGAAAGTAACACCCGACTCTCCATATAATCAGCCTCTACGCATGCAGAAACCTACAGCACTATTTCCTCTGACAATCTGGGCAAAGACCAAAGAAGGTGGTATGGATCGTGTTTATTTGGTAGCCGGTATCATCAAGAAACTGTTCGTATAACGCCTTGAGCTGTAGATGATCTATTTCCTTCATATCTCCGCACTGCTTGCAGATGAGATGGTGATGATCGTGTTCTGTGATCTCGTATACGAGCTGACCGCGACCCACATGTGCAACCAGAACCAATCCCTGCTCAGCCAGGAAATTCAGTGTACGGTAAATGGTCGCTTCAGTCATACCCGGCATATCCTGTACCACCTGGTGATATATTTCAGATGGGCTGAGATGACCTTTAGCGGATCGCAGCACCTCCAATATCGCTAATCGTTGAGGTGTGAGACGATAACCTTGCTCACGTAACCAAGCAGATTCAGGATAATGTTCGCTCATATTCGCATCACTTTGCTATTGCAAGTTTTATCAATAACAAGTATTATAATCTGATACACCACTATGATCAAGAATCGAGCATAGAAAAAAGGTTTCGAGGCAAGAAATCCTGTCTCGAAACCTTTCCTTAGAACCTAAACAGGGGTTATGTTATTAATTTGTGTTGATATGCGGATTAAATTTTGAAGCTATGCGATCTTTTGGCTGATAACCAGTAATGCGCTCACGCGACTCCCCAGCGACGAACAACATTAAAGTCGGCACGCCCATCACCTGATATTGCATGGCAATGCCAGGACTATGATCCACATCAAGTTTTACCACTTTCACCTTCCCGGTCCATTCCGATGCCAATTCTTCGACAATCGGATCCAGCATTTTGCATGGACCGCACCAAACTGCGGAAAAGTCGACCAATACTGGTCCCTGGGCCTCTAACACCTCATTCTGAAAAGTGCCCTCATCGATCTCGTGAATGTCTGCCATCGATACCTCCAAAAAATATTGGCAAGTGAATAGAATCGCAACTTCTGAAAATACCTTGTTGATGTTACCCAGTCAGGGGGTTAAAGTCAAGTGCAGAATTGAACTTTTGATATTTAATTAATATTCCAAGTGTACTTTTATCGATCGGTTTCCCATCCAAACAGCCAAATTGATCACAAATACGATCGCGGGTCTACAAAGCTCGGCTTGAAAAAATTGAATTAGAATGCCTTATCTTCCTCTCGGCAGAATAAGTTCATTCCAGGTACTGAGAGTTTAGTGAGAAGCTTGACATCAAAATAATCAGCAATCTGATCTGAGGTACAATCGTGCTGATTTATCCATACTACAGTAAGATGTACGTCAACATTATCTTGGAGCAAACCATGCCAGATTGGAAAATCCTTATCGCAGATGGGCTTGACGAAAAAGGGATAAAAAATCTGCAAAGCGCTGCTTTGGTGGATGACCGTAGTGGCATTTCCCCAGAGGAATTGATCGAAATAATTGGCAACTATGATGCTTTGATTGTTCGCGGTCGAACCAGGGTCACCCCAGACGTATTTTCTGCTGGGCAAAGATTGAAAGTCGTTGGACGAGCTGGAGTTGGTGTGGATAACATTGACCTGGCTGCTGCGAATATACATCAGGTTACTGTGGTTAATTCACCGCATGCCACTACACAGGCCGTGGCTGAACACACCCTGGCGCTCATGCTTGCTCTAGTTCGATCTATCCCGACGGCGGATTCGGGGATGAAATCTGGCATGTGGCTCAAGAAACAGTTCACCGGAGTTGAGATAAAAGACCAGAGTTTGGGTATTATCGGTTTAGGAAATATTGGCAGCCTGGTAGCGCAGATGGCAAAGTCCCTGGGTATGCGCGTCTTCGGCTATGATGCTTTTATTACCGAAGATGATGTTATACAGCGAGGTGCCGAACCGCTGACGCTAAACGAACTTTATGCACGCTCCGATTTTATCTCGATCCACATCCCTCTCAGTCCAGAAACCAGAGGCATGATCGATGGAGGAGCCTTTGGGTATATGAAACGCGGGGTTTATCTAATTTGCACCGCCCGGGGAGGCATCATCGATGAAACAGCATTATTGAACGCTTTAGAGAGCGGCCAGGTCTCCGGTGCTGCGCTGGATGTGTTCGTCAACGAACCACCAGGGATGACCGCTCTCGTTACTCACCCGAAAGTCATTGCCACACCTCACATTGCGGCGCAAACTGGAGAAGCGCAAACCAGAGCTTCAGTTGACATCGCCAGCGAAGTTTTAAGTGCTTTGTATGGCAAGCCGCTTAAGTGGAAGATCGTTTAGAAAATATCTAAGGAGACTTCATGAATTCAGAGACCAATCTGGCTCGATTCAAAACTATCCTCAACGAATACACCGATCTTAAAAATGCTTCGGCATTGCTGCTCTGGGATCAAGAGACTTACATGCCGCCAGGAGGTGCATCAGAGCGTGGTTACCAGCTGGCGACAATAAGCCGCATCGCCCATCTTAAATTTACCTCCCCGGAGGTTGGACAGCTGCTTGAGGATTTAAGACCTTTATCAAACGAGCTCGACCCCGATTCTGATGATGCCCGACTGATCAAGGTCACCGAACGTTTATACAAGAAAAAATCAAAAGTGCCTGCTAGTCTGATAGCCGACATTGCGAAGGCGACCAGTGATGCGCATCTGGTCTGGGAAAAAGCCCGTGAGGAATCAAACTTCAATGGTTTTATACCGCATCTTGAAAAAATTATTGAATTACGACGCCAATATGCACACTGTTTTAAACCTTACGACCATGTCTACGATCCTTTACTTGACGATTACGAGCCAAGTTTAAAAACACTTGATGTCCAAACCATCTTCAACTCATTAAAGCCCCAGCAGGTAGAGTTAATTCGCGCAATCAGCAGAAGGGATCAGATTGATGACTCTTTCCTGCACCTGAACTATGACCAAAAAGGCCAATGGGATTTTGGGGTGGAAGTGATCACCCGCTTTGGTTTCGACTGGCATCGCGGCCGCCAGGACGAATCGATACATCCTTTCACCCAGAGCCACGGCGTGGGAGACGTTCGCATCACAACCCGATTCTTGCAGGATTATTTCCCCTCTGCCTTTTTCAGCACCGCCCATGAAAGCGGACATGGATTATACGCTCAAGGCATAGACAGAAAACTGTCTCGTACACCACTTGATAATGGCGCTTCATTGTCTATCCATGAATCACAATCACGGCTGTATGAAAACGTTGTCGGTCGTTCGCTGGAATTCTGGACGCATTTCTACCCCAGATTGTTGGAGTACTTCCCCTCTCAGTTGGGAAATGTGCCTCTGGAAACTTTTTACAGAGCCATTAACAAAGTTGAACCATCCACGATTCGAGTTGAAGCCGACGAAGCCACCTATAATTTACATATCATGCTTCGTCTGGAATTGGAGATCGCTCTAATTGAGGGGCAGCTACAAGTCAAAGATTTACCTGCTGCCTGGAACAGTGCAATGCAAGATTATCTAGGTATTACACCAGCCAATGACGCGGAGGGAGTACTCCAGGATATCCATTGGTCCAGCGGTTACATCGGTTATTTTCCCACTTACGCACTGGGCAACCTGGTCGCTGCTCAACTTTGGGAGAAGTTAATTGCGGATAATCCCAAAATTCAAGACCAAATCCAGCGAGGAGAATTCGAATCCTTGACCACGTGGATGAAAGATAACATCCATCATCATGGTGCGAAATTTGAACCCCAGGAGCTTGTTCAACGCATCACAGGCAGCAAGATCGATCCAGATCCTTATATGCGTTATTTGACCAATAAATATACCGATATTTACGAGCTCTAAAGATATTGCAGGGAGAGAAAAATAATGGCGCGCATCTTGTTTGTGGATGATGATCCACTCACTCTGGTGACATTGAAAAAGTCCGTCGAAATCTTTGGACATGAAGCGATCCTGGCCAGTTCTGGTGAAGAGGCTCAAACACTAGCAGCAAACCAAAAGCCAGATCTGATCATGACGGATATGCGGTTGCCCGATATAGATGGATTGACACTGGTCAGGGAGTTTAAAGAAGATCCCGATTCGTCCACTATCCCAGTGATCGTATTATCTGCCAGCCCAGAGGTAGAAGCAACGGAGCTCGCCATCGCTTCTGGGGCAGAAGAATTTATTCCAAAACCTGTCCGTCTGCAGACCTTAGAAGAAGTAATCCAGCGCTATATTGGAGAATGACCATCTCCTTTTGAACAACCTATAATCACTTTTATGCAATATGTCATCACTACGCCTTTCCCTCGTATTATTAGCAACCATAGTTCTCGCCAGTTGTAGCACATTGGAAGCGACAGATCTCCCGACGCCATTTCCAACGGAATACCTCCCGACGGTTATCGCTCTGACTGTTGAGGCCCAAGATGTAATATTACAGCCTGAGGATGCTGAGATTGAATCCACAGAAGAACCTGTTGATCCAAGTCCAACACCTGAGCCCATACCAACCGATACACCGACAACAACTATTTCACCGCCTATAATCCTGCCTACTGATACCCTTCAACCAACCCAATCTGCACCATATTCCCCTCCCCCAGAGGAAGTCCCTCTCTCCAATATTCAAATTCTCTCTCCCGGACCCTCCTCGAAGGTTATCTCCCCTTTCATTATGAGGGCTGCAGTCAAACCCGGCCCGGGATCTGTGGTGTTGATCGAATTGTTAGGTGAGGATGGCCGTCTATTGATGCGGGAAGTGCGAAATTTTCAATCAGTCCAAAATGAATGGGTCAGCCTGGGTAGTGAAGTAGAATTCGGGATCAATGCTGTTGCTGAATCAGGGCGCATTCAGATCATTGTTGAAGATGAGCACGGAAGGCTAAAATCGTTATCGTCGGTAGATTTGATCTTGCAATCGATTGGGGAACAAGACTTAAACCAACCCGTAGATCAACACGAGAATATTTACATAGAATCACCCAGTCCGAATAGACTTATCCAGGGAGGCACAATGCGGGTTGAAGGTCTCGCCCGAACCCGGGCGAGTCAGCCACTGATGATCGAAATACGAACGAGCGATGGTAGAATCGTGGGTACAAGACAGGTCTCCGTGACTCCATCTCCCGATAGTGCTTATGGGAATTTTGCAATCGATGTCCCATACACCGTCGATTCCACGAATAAGGTGAGGGTACAGGTTTGGGAGTCTGGAGATCGTATCCCTGGCATCGTCAATCTTTCAAGCCTGGAGGTTTCTCTCAGTCCGTGAAAGTTTATTTCTCCTTTATCGTTTGTTTAATCATAGCCATAATTGCCGTTGCTTGCAGCTCTCCGACACCTACTGCAGAGCCCGAGTTGCCATCACTCCCTACACCGGATGTTCCACCCATATCAGATATCGATGCTGCCTTAGAACGATGGCAGGATAGTAATCTAACCCAATACTATGCTGAGTCGGAACAACTCACCCGGGATGAAAATTGGAAAATCCGAATAATAGTCTCCGATGGTCTGATTCGCACTGCCCAACGTATAGAATTGGATAGTGATGGCAAATGGGGAGAACCATTCAGTATTCCGCGAGACGAAGCCCAGGAATATACCGTCGAATCCATATTTCAACGCATCCGCAATGATGCCCTTGGTGAAGGTTCAGCGCCCCTAAACATGAATGCTATTTTCGATCAATCGCTTGGATATCCAATAGTGGTAAACGCTGAAGCGCTGCCCACTTACAACGAGGAGGGAAATCTGGTATTAAACCGCCAGCATAGCTATGACATAGTGATGGAGGTGAAACCTTTATTGGAAGATACTTACGGAGCTAACCAGGAACCGATTTATTCTTTCATTCGTGGCGGCGGTCCTGAAGCTTGGTGCGACAATTTGCGGATTCTTCCGGATAGTACTTCAATATATGCAGATGATTGCAGAAATGATTTCCTGCGGTTAGAAGTCCCCGATAGCCTTCTCGCTAGGTTGGATGACCTTAGATCCTCTTTTCTCAACCTTGATGATCTGCGATCGGAGAACGAGCAATTTGAAAGATTGATCATTGTCGGAACCGGTGAAGGAATCCCAGAGGATTTTACTCGCGAAGAAGCCTGGGATTTAGCGGATGAATTGCACGAATTCCTTTCACAGCCGATCGGCTTAGGCCTAGTCCTATCATACATTTATGATGGTGAACTGGTTGGATTTGATGTATTTAATAAGACCACGTTGCCATCTCAATTGCCAACATCTGGCGATCTATTAGGTGCACGGCATACGACAGATGGAATCCTTCTGGCAATTAGCGATGAATTGGGATTTAGTGTCCTTAATACACAAAGCCAGCTAAGGACCGATTTCCTTTCTCCACCTGAAAGCGGTTATTACATACCGCGTACATTATCAAATACGGACCGATTATTGATCTCCAGTGTCCCTGAAAAGGAGGACGAAACTATCCAGCATGGTTGGGTTTCATTGGAGGATCAAATATCTTTTGATTTGCCCACCCCTAACGAAGATAGCGGATATGGCTGTGATACTGGAACTTCATGGTCCCCAGACGCGAACAACGTCGCCATAACCGGAATTGGGTATGGAGAATCTTGTAATATAAATCCTGGATTAACAGTAGCAGATCTCGCCCGCGGCACGGCACAAACCATTATCGCCCCTCTGATAGATACTGGGCAAGGGGATGAAAGCACACTGGTTGCTGGCGCGTATACCCCCGCCTGGTCTCCAGATGGAACATGGATCGCCTTCGGTTTAGATCAAGATGCTACCGATGTGTTAACCTTCCCGACACGCCTTTACCGCGTTCATCCTGATGGTACCAACTTAACTCCATTGACCAATAACACTCAAGGAAAAGCAACTCACCCGGTTTGGGCTCCGGATGATTCACTATATTACGGATTGAGCGGAGAGGGAGCTGATCAAGATGGACTATATCATTACCTTCCGGCAGATAACGCCCACGTCCTTCTTATCCCGGGCTCTGGAATTCATCCCCTGAGTATCTCGCCTGATGGAGAATTTCTACTTTACGAGCAAGACCAAGCGCTGAAGATCTGGCAATTTCGCCTTGGGGAAACAATTGCAGAAATTGAAGGCCAGGAAGATATTCATCCATTATTCGTGGGGTGGTTGCTCACAGAAAATGAGCGGTAAACATATTTTTTTGCGGTAGTACATTTTTAAGGAGATTTACCAGATGTCAAATTTGCCTTTCACTTCCAAGCGAGCTGCTGTCTATGCAGGTGTTCCTGATGAAAAATGGAATAACTGGCGTTGGCAATTAAGCAACCGAATTAACACCGCAGAGGAATTCGAAAAAATCGTTCCTCTCACCGATAGTGAGCGCAAAGCGCTTTCCGCTGCACATCTGTTTCGGGTTGATATCACGCCGTATTTCATCTCACTGATCGATCCTGAGGATAAAAATGATCCAATCCGCAAACAAGTTGTACCCACAGAAGCAGAAATGGTGCCTTTCACTGCCATGATGGAGGATTCTTTAGCCGAAGATCGCCATTCACCTGTACCCGGTCTCGTACATCGCTACCCGGATCGCGTACTAATGCTGGTTACGACTCAATGCGCATCATACTGCCGGTACTGCACGCGTTCACGAATTGTGGGCGATCCTTCTGCGACCTTCTCGCGCTCAGAATTCGAAATGCAGCTTGAATACCTTAAGCGTACCCCTCAAGTACGAGATGTGTTGCTCTCAGGTGGAGATCCTCTCGTCTTGGCACCAAAGATCCTGGAGGAGATCCTCGCTAGTCTGAGGCAGATACCCCACATCGAGATCGTGCGTATTGGATCGAGGGTACCGGTCTTCTTACCAATGCGCATTACCTCTGAGCTTGCTGACGTCCTCCAGAAGTACCACCCTTTATGGCTCAATATTCATGTCAACCATTCTAATGAGATCACTGCCGAGCTGGCAGAAGCCTGTGATCGATTGTCCAGGGCGGGGGTTCCGCTTGGCAACCAATCGGTGCTTTTGGCCGGTGTAAATGACAATGTTCATGTTCAGCGGCGACTTGTGCAGGACCTGGTGCGGATGCGCGTTCGTCCTTACTATCTCTACCAATGTGATCTGGTGGAGGGCGCAGGGCATTTCCGTACACCCGTTGCGAAAGGAAT
>JBFFIU010000013.1:0-26961 GCA_041556275.1 Anaerolineales bacterium
TTAACCCTTATCTAAATGCAGTCCCGTGAACATTTCCTTGTAGATACTAGATGCTCCCATTCTTTATTTCTCGGGGATAATTTGTGTTCCCACTGTACAGACCAGGGAGAATGAGGATGATTTTACCAAATAAGGGCTTGAAAAAATTACAATGCTATTATTAATCTGGGCACAACACAATGATCTGTATGTAACCCTATACCAGATCAGCAGTAGCCAAGTCATTTCCTCCCAGGTATCCCTAGCTTTCGCGAATATCTCTTTTAGCCATATGTCCGGTGACTATAGCTAGGATGGCACCGAGTATGGGGATCAGTAACCAGGTGAGGACGCCTGCGACCAAGCTGATGACCGCCAGATTGCTTGTTTGAGTCGGTTGAGTGGGTGTATTCTGGCTCGGATGCTGGGATTCTGCCTTATCACCCTCCTAAGTAAATGTGCGAAAATTTTTATCAATCCAGCATGGATTCTAGCGCTATTATTCTGCTTTTAACTTGTGACCTGGATACCCCGCCAGCAAGCAACTCCTGATCGCTTTTACCCAGTAATCCCTGATAGTAAGCGAGTATATTTCGGTTGATCTCAGCACGGTGTTCAGGCTGCTCAACCAGCCTGGCGATCACTCGTTCAACGACCGCATATTCTTCTCTCCGTTCGTAAAAATCAAAAAGCATGAAGAGCGATTCAACAGGCAAGTCTTGATTCTCCAATCGCTCGTCGAGCTGCCTGATCTTATGGGGTAATTCAGGATAATCCTGGTAATGATCACCTAATGCAATTTCCAGATAAAAGAGAAGGGCGCGCTGATAATCTGTATTAGCAAAAGTGAAATCCTCTTGCTCGGCAAAGATATGCCCTTCCTGCTCATAAAGCTCAGCGATGATGTACAAGCGATCCGTATCAAGCTCAGCTTGAGATGTAAGGACTTTCAGCACGCTGGATTCATCCATCTGCTTGAGTAAACCAGCATCCAACCCTAATAGTTGTTCCAGGCTCTGGTTGATGAGCTGCTGCGCTTCCTGAAATTGACCGGCCTTCCGTAAGCCAATGATGCTGGCCAATACCATGACCATCTGGTTGATCAATCGCATGATATAGTCTTCAGTGAACATTTGAATATTATAATTCGAGTCGACCTGAGAAATTTGGAATTCGTATCAGAGGAGTGAATCGCCGAAAATACCCGTCTGGTAATTCCTGAAGCAGCTTTCCCCGACGAATCAAGCCAGGGCCAAATAAAGTTTTCTTGTATTTGGGATACGAGCGCAATTATACTGTTCTTAATATTTTAATTCAGCTCACAATCTCCCAAACTGAGCGTATGGATTGATTTAACCTAGTATGAATAATTAGCCCAATCCGATCTGGCTTCACCGAAGCCCGTCATCATGCGCTGTCATATCTCGGAAGGATCACATCCACTGGCTTCCATTTGGGACATCATGTTCTGCATCATACCGGCCATCATTTTGGACATCATCTTGGGAATGGCGCGAGTTGCAAAGGCAAGGAGGAATGCCCCTCCAAGCGCGCCCAGACCGGCAGTGAATAAGTATCCTTTATAGTTTGCTTCTGTGCTGTCCATAAGTGCCCCTTTCTAGCCTTTTGTCGGATAATATTTATTGTGCCTTAGGCAGGCTTCATATGAAAAATCAGATCATCCATAATTTATTATATGATCGGATGTAGAAAAACGCGCACCGGATGATGAATTGGTAATTTCAACGAGTAAATTGTTCTAGCTACCTGACAGTTTGAAATTGTCATTGGTTTACTCTAGCGTTCTTTGCTAGGCGAGGGAGCAAAGCCCGTGTCCTGAGCAAAGTCGAAGGGGACCGACGCAATCTTCCTGATTTTATAAATTTCAACACTTTGGAGGAGACTGCTTCAGGGTGCTTTGCACCCATCGCAGTGACACCCAGAGTAAAAGTGTCGGGTACCTAGAATTTGTTAATTAAGAAAGATTATCCTGCTCAATTGAGCGAAATTAATTGACAGATAAATTTGCTTGCATTATAATTTGTACGGCGTTCATGTGACAAAATATACATATTTACCGGAGGACATTACTAATTTGACGGTTTAGAATTCGGCATTTATGAGAAATGAAAGCCAAGCAAAGCTCGGCTGGTAATATGAACGTCAGCCGGGCTATTTTCTTGCCTGATGAGGATAACAAAAGGAGGTGAGGATATTGGTAACAGTTGAATTACGACCAAATGAGAGCCAGGACCAGCTTCTCAGACGTTTTCGCAAGAAGGTCGCCAAGAGTGGTGTAATGAGCACGGTTCGACGGAAACGCTGGTTCGTCTCGAAAAGCGAATTGCGCCGAATCCAAAAGAAGAAATCTACGCGGCGGTTGCGGCGCAGAAATTCTAGCTATTAGGGTTTATTTATTGTTCTAGTATGAGTTCCGGAGGTGTTTATGGCTAAAGAGGAAGGTAAAATTACAGTTGATGGCACTGTGATCGAGGCTTTACCGGCGACTCAGTTCAGGGTTCGACTGGACAATGATCACGAAGTGCTGGCTTATTTATCCGGCAAGATGCGGAAACACTACATTCGCATCCTGTTAGGTGACCGTGTGCGTCTGGAGATGTCCCCATACGATCTATCGCGGGGTAGGATCGTTTACCGGCAGAAGAAACACTCACCGATGCCAGAAAAAAGCGAATAGAACATTCCCTTTTAACTCCGGAATTATCCTGATTAAAACTTTTGGGGAGTCACTTAAGTGACTCCCCATGATTGTTTAAGAGGCAGAAGTTACCTGCTCAGGGGGTATAGCGCAGATCGAAAGAGCTGAGTTCCCTGATATAGTTCGCCCGTTCGAAGGCAGCTGGCTCGGCGACGGCCTGTTGACTCATGCTGCCCTTCATCTGGTTGATCGAATCATATTCATTTTCTTCCATCCAAGACTCCACGCCGTGAAGGATCTCAGAGACCTGTTCGATGCCGTATTTAAGTAATGTGGAAGCAGCCATACTCGCACTCGCGCCGGCCATTGTGGCTTTGAGAACATCTCGCGCAGTGTGTATTCCTGTAGTCAGGGCGAAATCGGCTGAGACGCGACCGTATAAGATGGCGATCCATCGCAGGGGTAGGCGCAGCTCTTGGGAGGTGCTTAAGACCAGCCTGGGTACAACTTCGAGCTCATCCAGGTCGAAATCCGGCTGGTAAAAACGATTAAACAAAACCAATCCATCAGCTCCGGCGTCAACCAGCTGGCGGGCAAAGTTCGGTAAAGCTGTGAAAAATGGGCTCAACTTAATGGCGATGGGTATTTTGATCGAGGCGCGTATCGATCGTACCAGCTCAAGATACTCTGCTTCGATGGTTTGACTGGAGATCTCCGGATCGGTGGGGAGATTATAGATGTTTAATTCGAGGGCGTCTGCGCCAGCACCTTCAATCTTACTGGCATATTCGATCCAGCCACCGGTTGAAATCCCGTTCAGACTGCCAATGATAGGAATATCAACGGCGTTCTTCAATTCGTGCAGGTTCTCGATATAATCCTCAGGCCCGATGCTGTATTGATTGAGATCAGTGTAGGACGCCAGATCCGGGAAATACGTCAGTGCTTCGGCAAAGGACTCGGTTCCCTGCGAAAGATCGCGGTCGAGTCTCAAACTGTCATAGATAATCTGCTCCTCGAAGAGAGAGTACATCACCACTGCAGCTATCCCGGCATGCTCCAGCTCACGCACAGTTTCCGCTTTTTGAGATAATGGCGAGGCTGAAGCGACGAGGGGGTTTTTCAGATTGAGGCCTAAGTAATTTGTCGTAAGATCTACCATGGATTTCTCCTTCTCAAGAGAGGATGATCAGATGTTCAATAAGAGGTATTCATTAGCACTCGTTCAGTCTGGAACGAGTAGACTTTGCACCTATGTCTTCTTCTCCCAGATTTAAGCCCTATTCTTCACCATTTTTATCATTGTAGTGCATGGCTGCCATTTGCTGGTACAGTTCCCAGCGTCCCTCCACATCGCGCTCGGCTAGTTTCATGAGTGCCTCAGCCCGCTGCTCGTCACTTTGTAAGAGCATGCGATAACGAGTCTCGTTATATGCGTAGTCTGGGAAGGATACGGTTGGTTTCTTTGAATCGATCACCAATGGATTTTTACCTTCCTGGGCGAGGTCTGGATTGTAGCGGTAAAGCGGCCAGAATCCTGATTGGACAGCCAATTTTTGTTGTTCAAGACCTTTGACCAGGTCGTAGCCATGAGCAATGCAGGGACTGTAGGCGATGATCAGGGAGGGGCCTTCATATGCATTGGCCTCCATGAACGCTCTGAGTGTCTGCTGATCGCTGGCCCCCATAGCGATCCTGGCGACATAAACGTAGCCATAGGACATGGCGATCATACCCAAATCCTTCTTGGGAAGTCCCTTTCCTTTTGCCGCGAACTTGGCTACAGCAGCTCGGGGAGTGGCTTTTGAGGCCTGCCCACCGGTGTTGGAGTAAACCTCGGTATCGAGCACAAGGATATTGACATTGCGACCCATAGCCAGCACGTGATCCAAACCGCCATATCCGATGTCATAGGCCCAGCCATCACCGCCAACGATCCAAACGCTCTTATCCACCAGCTCATCAGCCAGGCTGATCAGATCCCGGGCGCGTGGATCATCGATGCTGGACAGATGCTCTTTCAAGATAGTGATACGATCGCGTTGGGCTGAAATGCCGGCTTCATCCGTCTGGTCCGCGTTCAAGATCTCGGAGACAAGATCCTCACCAATGACATCAGCAAACTTGGGCAACAATTCATGAGCGTACTCCTGATGTTTATCCAGAGTCAGGCGCATACCCAAACCAAATTCTGCATTGTCTTCAAAGAGTGAATTTGACCAAGCTGGACCGCGACCCTGGCGATTAACAGCCCAGGGCGTGGTGGGTAAGTTGCCACCATAGATGGATGAGCAGCCAGTCGCGTTGGCGATGATCGTCCGGTCGCCAAACAGCTGGGTGAGAAGTTTCAGGTAAGGCGTTTCTCCGCAACCAGCGCAGGCACCGGAGAACTCAAATAATGGTTCTAGCAGCTGTGAATTCTTCACCGTGCCGATGTTTATCGCAGAGCGATCTACCTCCGGAAGGGAAATGAAGAATTCCCAATTGGTTACTTCCCGTTCGCGAATCGGCGGTTGGTCAACCATATTGATCGCCTTACGACCGACTTGGGTCTTATCTTTCGCGGGGCACGCCTCGATACAAAGAGCACAGCCGGTGCAATCTTCGGGGGAGACAGCCAGCGTATAGACCATATTGGGGAACTCTTTCCAGCGTGCTTTTGCAGACGTAAAAGTTGGAGGGGCATTTTCTAATAGTGCCGGGTCGTACACCTTCTCGCGGATCACAGCATGCGGGCAAACGAACACACACTTACCGCATTGGATACAAATATCCGCATCCCATTCGGGGATCTCTAAGGCGATATTACGTTTCTCCCAGAGGGATGTGGCGGTAGGATAGGAGCCATCATCCGGAAAAACTCCAACTGGTAAATCATCCCCATTACCGGCGATAATCTCCCCAAGTACTTCACGCACGAATTCAGGCGCTCCTTGCGGGACCGGGGGACGGATGGTTAACTGACTGGTCACCTCTTTGGGAACTTCGACCTCGAACAAATTTTCCAAGGTCTTATCCACAGCTTCGAAATTACGCTTTACGACAGCTTCACCTCGTTTGCCATATGTCTTGCGAATGGCATCCTTAATGGAATTAATAGCCTGTTCTCGCGGCAGTACACCACTGATGGCAAAGAAGCAAGTTTGCATGATGGTGTTTATACGTTTTCCCATACCTGTTTCTTCGGCGACTTGATAACCATCGATAACATAGAAGCGCAAGTTCTTTGCGATGATCGCCTCTTGAACCTCACGCGGAAGATGATCCCAGACTTCTTCCGGACCGATAAAACTATTGAGCAGGAAGACAGCCCCAGGAGCGGCATACTTCAGCATGTCGAAGCGCTCGAGGAAATTAAACTGATGGCATGCCACAAAATTGGCGTCAGAGATCAAGTACGGGGCTTGGATGGGGCGAGGTCCGAATCGGAGATGGGATTTTGTAACCGCGCCAGATTTTTTCGAATCATAAACAAAAAAGCCCTGAGCGAAGTTATCCGTCTCCTCACCGATGATCTTGATTGAATTTTTATTGGCTCCAACGGTACCATCGGCGCCGAGTCCAAAGAACACGGCACGAACGGTCTCGGGATCCTCAATGGAGAAACTCGGTTCAAATTCGATGCTATTCTTGGTGACATCATCTACAATGCCAACTGTGAAATTCTTCTTGGGTTTATCCTTTTGCATCTCCTCAAAAACCCCATTTACCATAGCGGGGGTAAATTCCTTGGAGGACAAACCATATCTGCCGCCAATGATGTGCGGGATCTCGGTGAAAGGTGCAGAACCATTGGCGATGCCCTCATATACAGCAGAGATCACATCCAATAAGAGCGGTTCCCCAGATGACCCAGGTTCCTTGGTACGGTCAAGAACTGCAATGGTTTTGATCGAGGAGGGAAGGGCATTTAGAAAATCTTTGACGGGGAAGGGGCGGTACAAACGAACGGCTAAGACACCGAGTTTGTCTCCACGCTGGTTGAGATATTGGGCTGTCTCAGAAGCCGTCACGGCACCACAACCCATGATGACGATGACTCGCTCGGCATCAGGGGCGCCGAAATAATCAACATTGTGGTATTGGCGCCCGGTCAGGTCGGCAAATTTGTCCATCGCGCGTTGAACGATCTCCGGACAAGCCTGATAGTAGGGGTTAACCGTCTCACGAGCTTGGAAATAGACATCCGGGTTTTGAGCTGTGCCCCTTAGAACTGGGTGGTCAGGAGACAATGCGCGAGCGCGATGAGCCTGAATCAATTGATCATCGATCATTGCACGCATGTCTTCTTCGGTGAGCTGTTCGATCTTGTTTACTTCGTGTGACACCCGGAAACCCTCAAAGAAATGCAGGAAAGGGAGGCGCGACTCAAGAGTCGCGGATTGTGCGATGAGAGCAAAGTCGTGCGCCTCTTGAACGGATCCAGAAGATAACAAAGCGAAACCAGTGGAGCGGGTTGCCATCACGTCCGAGTGATCCCCGAATATTGAAAGAGCTTGCGCGGCCAAGGATCGTGAAGAAACATGGAAAACTGTCGGGGTCAGCTCGCCAGCGATCTTATACATATTGGGGATCATAAGCAGCAAGCCTTGAGAGGCGGTGAAAGTTGTTGTCAGCGCACCAGTTTGTAGTGCCCCATGCACTGCTCCAGCCGCACCGCCTTCCGATTGCATCTCGACGACAAGCGGTATCGTTCCCCAAATGTTCGCTTTCCCAACTGCGGACCAGGCGTCAGCAAATTCGCCCATAGCTGAGGAAGGGGTGATAGGATAGATCGCAATGACTTCATTGACTTTATGCGCAACGAGCGCTACAGCCTCGTTCCCGTCTACAGTAATAAGAGGTCTTTTCATATTTATTTCTCCCAGGCATGTTTTCAGGCGCCAGGATTTCAGCGCAATGACAAGCATATTGATAATTACAACAAGAGGTATTCCTAATCCATTAGTTTATACCTACTCTTTGCCTCAAAATAGTAATATATGACATCAAAAATACCTGTGACCTGTCATGGTTTCGGATGACACCCTAGATATATCGGTACTCAACAGAATTGCAAACAGGCTTGACCCAAATTGATCCAAGATTTAGAATTTCATTTGAAAGTTTGTCATTTATTGGCAGATATAGAATCATGCTATACTTGCAATGATGGATACTAACCACCATATATGGCGGGTGTGGTCAAGTAACCTGCATAGGTGGGGGTTACAGAGCTTGGTGGCCTCATTCCTGGAAGCAGCTGGTCCGCTTACGTTGATTGGTGCCCAAGTTATATATATCGGTCAACCGATCTTGAGGGATTTCCTGCCAGCTGCGCACTTACGCGCTTTGACAAGCATGCTTGAAGATAACGCTCAGCGTGATGATTTTGTCAATTGCCTTCGAGAGGAGACCAAATAGTGGACAATATTCGTATCATTGGATTGATCTTCGTCCTGGTGTTCTTCTTTTTGATGGTCGCAGCTGCTGTGATCTCTCGCCAGAGAGGGGGAAGAAAACTGAGAGGGATCTCTGCTTTCACCCGATTAATGCGCTCGATAGGACTGGCTGTTGAGGCAGGAACAAGACTGCATGTTTCATTAGGAAGAGGACAACCTTTAAGCACTCAAAGCGCAATTGGCTACGTAGGTTTGAGCATTTTGGAACGGATAGCCAGATCTACGTCGATCAGCGACCGGCCAACGATCGCAACATCTGGCGAGAGCTCCCTTGGAATTCTATCTCAGGATACTCAAAGGACTGCCTCAAAATACTTAGGGGATGAATTCGATCCGATGCGAGGTCGCATAACTGGGTTGACGCCATACTCATATGCTGCGGGGACGCTCACGATGATTCAAGAGGAGGATTTAGGAGCAAATATGCTGATCGGGAGTTATGGTAGTGAAGCAGGCTTAATTACTGATGCAGCCGAGCGATCGGATAGCATGACGCTAGGAGGGACGGATAATCTTTCTGGTCAAGCCGTATTGTTTGCTTCCGCTCAAGAGCCATTAATCGGCGAAGAAACATATGCAGGCGGTGCGTACTTAGGAGCTGGCGAGATGCATACTGCCAGTTTATATGCCCAGGATATCCTGCGCTGGGTTATTATCGCGCTGATCATTATTGGAGTGATCCTGAATCTGATAGGTGTAATTTGAGAAATCCCGTCTATACTGCCATCGCCATCGCTGTTGGATTGGTCGTCCTCGCCGGATATTTTTTAGAATTCGAGTTGCTCGTAAATCTGAGAATCGTGTTGCTTGAATGGGCGACGATACTCGTTGCCGTGGCTTTGCTGGTAGGGGTGATCAATCTATTTACTGTTCACTGGCGAAAGATATCAACAGAACCACAAAATCGGACCAATAGTGCGGTGTTGATCGTTTCTATGATGCTCACTCTTGGTTTGGTTGGTTGGTTTGGACCAACTGCTCCAATATCCTTATGGATATTTAACCATATCCAGGTACCCATCGAAAGCAGCTTATTTGCCATCTTATCGGTGGTGTTAATCATGGCTGGTGTGCGTCTGCTGAGAAGAAAACCAAATCTGCTCTCTATTGTTTTTATCGGCACCGCAGTGGTGATCCTTCTGATGAGCGGTCCATTATTTGGGATCGATTTGCCTGCCTTAGCAGATTTGAGGACGTGGATCGGTGAAGTTCCAGCAGTTGCAGGGGCACGCGGTATTTTGCTGGGGGTTACCTTGGGGATCGTGGCTGCTGGTCTTAGAATTCTTATGGGTGCGGATCGACCTTATGGGGGTAGTTAATGGAAGAAATCATCTGTCCGCATTGCGGAAAACCGAATTCACCCAGTAATAAGTTTTGTGATTATTGTTTAGGACAGCTTAAACAATCTGATGAGCAGATATCAGAGGCAGAGCATTCTGAAATTGGTATCGGTCGAGATGATCTTGGCGAACAGGCACCAGAGGAATATGGACCGGATTGGTTGAAAAATTTACAGGACGATCATTCTGTAAAAGGTGAAGAGCCGATTGATCTGGGGGACGGCTTAAGTACACCATCCGAGATGATATCTGATTGGATGTCGGGGGATGAAGAAGAATCATTGACTACCGAAACTGGCGAATCTCCGCCAGGTGAAGGATCACAAGTTCAGCCATTCTTACCTGACGATGGATTTCCCGAGGATGACGGATTACCGGATTGGCTTGACGATGCATTGTTGGATAGGAGCGAACAGGATGGCTTTGAAGCTGATTCCCGGGTCGATCCTGCAATTGAGGGTTCCGAACAAGATGCATTACAGAAGGATCCAGATGCTACGAAACCTAGCCAGGGGAAACTCGGCGAACTCGAATCCGCGGGACCATTAGCCGGTTTGAAAGGGGCTCTATCCCCAGAACCTGGAATCACACGCCCAAGAAAACCGGCTGCATATACGACCAAGCTGCGCGTAACTGCAACTCAAAGAGCGCATGTTGACCTACTAGCATCAATTGTCGAAGATGAAGGTCATACCAAGCCACTGCCTGAGCGAAAAGCTATATCCCAACGACATGTATTACGTTGGGTGATCACGATCATTTTGTTGATAGCGATCTCCTGGCCGATTGTGACCTCCAGTCAACAAATGCCATTTCCCGCGTATGAGGAAGTCAGTGCTGAGGTTAGTCGCTTGGTAAGCCAACTGAACGGAAATTCGCCAGTATTGTTTGTTTTTGATTATGAACCTGGACTGACGGCAGAATTCGATGCTGCCACGACACCAGTGATGGACCACGTGATATCACGAGGAGCATTGTTGACCTTAGTATCTATTTCACCCAGCGGTCCTATCCTGGCTGAACGATTTATGGGGTTGATGCAGGCGTCTCATGAATACAAGAGTGGGGAACAATATGTCAATTTGGGGTATATCCCCGGAGGCGCGGCTGGGTTGGTCAGTTTTTTTGATAATCCGCAAAACACTTTGCCATATACATTGGATGGTGTGCCCGCGTGGGAAACCAGTACAAATATGGGTTTACCACCTTTAACAGGAATTAATGAAATCACAGATTATGAAATGGTCGTGCTTCTCGTCGATGATCCGGATACTGCGCGCACCTGGATCGAACAATTGAGCCCACGGATCAATGAACCGGATGTGTTAACCAGTTTTGTGTTGATCACCAGCGCTCAACTGGAGCCAATCGTTCTCCCCTATTATGATAGCAGCCCACCGCAGGTGAATGGGCTGGTAGCTGGCTTGAGAGGGGGCGCTGTGTATGCTCAGATCAACGGAAATGGAGATATAGCGCGTAAATATTGGGATGCGTTCGGTATGGGAACCTTCACCGCTGCCCTGTTAATTTTGGTTGGTGGTTTGGGGTATTATGTTATTCCAGAGCTGATGCGATCGCCTCAAGTCCAAAGAAAGGGAAAATGATGAATCTGTTCGATTGGATAGGAGCATCTCTCGGATTCATCCTCACCCTGCTTGTGTTCAGTTACTTGATCGGTGATAATCCTCTTTTTCGGTTTGCAATTCATTTATTTATCGGTGTTTCGGCGGGATTCGCGGCGATAATTGCTGTATATAACATCCTCTTGCCGCGCCTTGTCGCGCCTTACTTCAGCAGCAATCGGACAGAACAATTATTGGCGTTGGTGCCGATAATCTTGGGTGCTTTGATGCTGACAAAAATCTCACCTCGATTTGCATTCATCGGCACTCTACCCATGTCCTACCTGGTTGGAGTAAGCGCAGCTGCAGCGATCGGGGGCGCGGTGTTGGGCACATTGATCCCACAGGTAAATGCATCAATCAACATATTTGATGCGCGCTCAGCTCAAGTGTTCGATGCGTCGATTGGATTACGCCTAGTAAATGGAGTCATTATCCTGATCGGAACAATTGCGACATTGGCTTACTTTCATTTTGGGAAAACAAGATCAGGTATCCAAAAAACACAATTCCAAGCCTGGCTCGAAGGGATTGGACAGGTCGGACAGATCTTTATCGCGATAACATTCGGGTTTTTATTTGCCGGGATCTTCAATGCTGCATTGACTGCATTAATAGGACGCGTAACCTTCGTGGTTGAATTCGTAAAATCAGTACTCCAATTTTTCTGAACTTAGTCGAGTGAAAATGACAACTCCATCCGAAGAAGGCGGCTCGTTACTTGCCATCGATGTTGGTGAAATCAATACTCGTGCGGTTCTGTTTGATGTGGTTGAAGGACGATATCGCTTCCTAGCCTTTGGTACAGCGAGAACAACCGCTCAAGCCCCTCAAAATCACATCATGGAAGGTGTTCTGCGAGCGATTTCACGGCTCGAAGAAATCACTGGAAGAGCGTTAATTGGAGAAGATAACAGAGTAATCACACCGGGATCGCTGGATGGATCAGGTGTGGATGTGTTTATTACAACAATGTCAGCTGGCCCTCCGCTCAAGGTGCTTGTGGTGGGATTGCTTGAGGATGTCTCTTTGGCCAGCGCAAAACAATTGGTTTCAACAACATATGCTCAGGTAATTGAAACGATAGGACTGAACGATGGTAAGAAACCGGAAGAGCGACTGGATATAATACTGAGTTGTAGACCAGATTTGATAATAATTGCCGGAGGAACCGAAAATGGGGCGACGAATTCAGTTATCCGGTTGGTTGAGTCGGTTAGATTAGCATGCTCATTGATGCCAAAGGAACAGAGACCGGAGGTTTTATATACCGGGAATCAAGCGCTTCTCGAAGAGGTGGAAAATAAGTTGGGATCGTTGACAAAACTTTATAAATCCCCCAATGTACGTCCCGGTTTAGATCTTGAACAGTTTTCTCCCGCCCAAGCCAGGATGGCTGAAATCTTTCGATCATTTCGCATAAGCCAAATTCCAGGTACCAGTGATCTGGATGAATGGTCAGGCAATCGTTTGCTACCCACTTCAACAGCATTTGGAAGGATAATCCAATTTTTGAGCAAAGTTTATGATCCAACAAAAGGTGTCCTAGGAGTAGATGTTGGTGCATCAGCGACGACAATTGCATCTGCATTCGATGGCGAATTAACTCTCGGTGTTTTCCCTGAGTATGGCTTGGGTCAAGGTTTGTCAGGTTTACTTGATGATGTATCCTTGGAGGAAATCCAGCGATGGATACCTCTGGAAGTAGGCACAGACTATATTCGAGACTATATATTCAATAAGACGATATACCCGGCTAGCTTGCCAGTAACTGAAGAAGATCTGGCCATCGAGCTAGCCCTAACGCGTCAAGCGATCCGGTGTTCAATATCCTGTGCATCGGATGGCTTTCCGAAAAAAATAGGATTGTCTGCAGATGGGTTGCTGCCTTGGTTTGAGCCAATTGTAGCGACGGGCAGCGTGCTCACCCAGGCGCCATCGTATGGTCACAGCTTATTAACACTTTTGGATGCACTACAACCAACGAGCATTACCACTGTGGTGTTAGATCAGAGTAATTTAACGGCTCCCCTAGGCGCAGCAGCATCGATTAAGCCGTTTATCTCAGTTCAGGTACTGGAATCCAGCGCATATCTCAGCCTGGCAACAGTGATCACGCCAATCTCGGATGCGCGTCCTGGATCCCCGATTCTTCGATTACGAGTTACTTACGAGTCTGGAGATGAGACCAGCTTTGATATCAAACAAGGCACTTTAGAGGCTTTACCCATACCAATGGGCGAAGCAGCCAGATTGCGGTTGCAACCTTTAAATCGCTCAGATGTGGGCATGGGTGGACCGGGGCGTGGTGGCAGTGTACGCGTGGTTGGTGGAATTTTAGGGGTGGTGATCGATGCACGCGGACGTCCACTCCTCCTGCCAGGCGATACTGGAAGGAGACAGGCACTGTATAAGAAGTGGTTGTGGACCTTAGGAGGCTGAATAATTGATTGGAATCAATCTTGCAACAGCTGGTTCTAATAAATCAAATAGCAATTCACGAAATGAAAGATCGTTGAGATGCTAGCACCGGTCGTACACATCCTACCGATAACCAGGATTCGAAGGCACCGTTTGCTACCGGTTGCCGGGCGGGTGTTAATCCGAAAAGGGCAAAATATCAACCCGAATGATGTGGTTGCAGAAGCAAATCTGCATCCACATCATGTTCTACTCGATGTAGCCCATAGTCTAGGTGTGCCAAAAGGAGATGCAGACAGGTATCTGGAGCGAGATGCAGGCGATACGGTTTCCGAAGGGGATGTGCTTGCCGGTCCAGTTGGTTGGAACAAGCGAGTATTACGGGCACCATGCTCAGGAAGAATAGTATTATCTGGTGATGGAAAAATGTTGCTTGAAGAAGAAAAGCCACCATTCCAAATTCTTGCTGGTTTGCCTGGCGTGGTTGCATTCCTTATCCCAGGGCGCGGGGCTGTGATTGAATCGGTCGGTTCCCTGGTCCAGGGGGTCTGGGGGAATGGAGCAATTGGTTTTGGAGTTCTCCATGTTCTGATCAAAAAGCCAGATGATATATTGACCATGGATCAAATAGAAGTTGATCTACGAGGTAAAGTGATCTTAACGGGCTATTGCGGAGAGGAACAGGTTTTGCGATCGTTGAGTGAATTACCGATACAAGGTTTGGTTTTATCCAGTATGGATTCTGCGTTGATTCCATTAGCAAAAGAGCAACCATTCCCGATAGTAGTTACAGATGGTTTTGGGATTCTTCCCATGAATTCATTAGCGTATAACTTGCTAAGAACCAGCAGCGAAAGAGAAATTACAGTAAATGCTGAAAAGCGAGACGTTTATACTAATCAACGACCGGAAGTATTGATCAGCTTGCCGGTCGATCAGGTAGTCCAAGAACCTCGCGACACGACCGTGTTCTCTCCAGGACAACGCGTCCGTATCGTGCGAGCTCCCCATCAGGCAAAAATTGGCACTCTGATTGCTATAAAAACTGACTTGGATGTGCTTCCGAACGGAGTTAAAGCAAAAATTGCTGAAGTTGAGCTGGAAAACAGCAAAAAAATTAAATTGCCACTGGCGAACCTAGAGGTTTTAGAGTAAAAATATGATAATGGAACAAGCATTATCAACAGAAAGTACTAGGAGGAGAATGGGCTATGGCTTTTGAAGACATGGATCTTGAAGATAATGATTTTGATTTAGAACCGGATGAGACACCTCCGCTGGAAGAGTCTCCAAACCGCACCTTCTACATCGTGGCTGGCGTTATTGGTGGGGTTATGCTCTTATCCTTAATATGTCTAGCGCTTTATGCACTCGTAATCGCGCCCCAACGGCAAGACGATCAGGCTACTCAGGTAGCTTTGGTAAATGCCCAGAACACTCAGGTTGCAATTGCTGCGGAGGAGACAGCTTTAGCTGCCAAGTTTACGTCAACTCCGACAGTTACACCGATACCACCGACTGCGACAGCAAGCCCAACTGCGACCTCAGTACTTGTGACGCCCACGGAAGTTTTGGTCTCCCCAACGATTGATCGGACAGCAACGGTGGCGGCGTTGTTGACAGAGGCCGCGGGGGGACAATTAACCGCAACTCCGACAGCCTCTGCTCTACCAGATACAGGATTTGCTGAAGATGTGGGGGTCCCAGTGATGGTTGGTCTGGCATTGGTATTAGTGGTGGTCATCTTCTTAGCCAGGCGTTTGAGGACAGCTGGATAATAATAATCAAGGAAGGATGATTGTACGTGAGGTACATCATCCTTCCTTATAATTAACAAACTTTTTTATGCGTATTTCTGGGGGATATCAGGTCGTGCTGGCGGCTACATTTTCGCCGAATTCCAGTAAATCCTGAACTAATTGCGGACTTCTGCCCTCTGCATAAACTCGTAATACGGGCTCTGTTCCTGAAGGACGAATCAACAACCAGGAATCATCAGCCAAGATATATTTAACTCCATCCCGTGATTGAACATCAATAACTTTTTCGCCGCCGATCTGCGAAGGTGATTCTTCTACTAACTGGCGGGTCATATGCTCCTTGGCTATTGGATGGCTCAGGCGTAGATCTGTACGCTGGTAATGTACGGGACCAAAGTTCTCAAGCAGATCAGCAACCATATCGGATAATGAGACTCCAGAAGTAGAGACCATTTCTATCAAGAGCAAAGCCATCAAAGAGCCATCTCCCTCTGGGATATTGCCTCTGAAGGAAATTCCACCGGATTCTTCACCCCCAATCAAGATATCCTCTTGAAGCATGTAATCGGCGATGTAGTTGAACCCCACTGGTGTTTCGTATACAGGCAGATCATGGTATTTAGCCAGACGATCGATCATGCGAGTGGTCGATACAGTGCGAACCGCGGGTCCACGCCAACCTCGTTCTTCTACCAGATAGCGCATTGCCAATGCCATGATCTTATGGGGGTCAATGTAATTACCGCGCTCATCCATTGCCCCGATACGATCTCCGTCGCCATCTGTAGCTAAACCGATATCACCCATGCCGGTGCTGATCGCACCGGCGAGGGAGCCAAGATACCGGGCGATCGGTTCTGGATGAACACCGCCAAATCCAGGATTCATTTCTCCACGAATCTCGCGAACTTCGCATCCAGTACCTTTAAGAATGCTCTTGATCACACCGCGCCCAGAGCCATACATTGAATCAACGACTACCCTTTGAGGGTTATCAGCGATGGCATCGAAGTTGATCAGCTGGCGTAAATGATCGTAATATGCTGGAAGAGGATTGAAGCGGTGAAGAAGCCCGACCTGGCGCGCTTGCTGGTAATCCATTAAATTAGGTCCTCGACCGCGCTCTTCATTGTCATTGAGGTAGACTTCAACACGTCGGCATTGTTCTCTTCGGGCAGAACCACCGTAAGAGGCTTTTAATTTCACACCATTGTATCGAGGTGCGTTGTGAGATGCAGTGATCACCACACCTGCAATTGCGCCCATGTGACGAACAGTGTAAGATATCGCTGGAGTTGGCGCATCCCCCTGGGTCAGGTGAACAGTATAACCATTACCGGCCAATACCCGGGCGACTTCAGCAGCATAGCGGTCAGAGAGAAATCGAGTATCAAAACCGACTACCATTTTCCGGGGATCGATTGATTTAACTTGAGGAGAACCATCATTCCAAGCATCCGACATTATCGCGTCTGCGATCGCTTGAGTAACCAAACGAAGGTTATCAAATGTGAATGTATCCGAGATTACCGCACGCCAACCATCCGTACCAAAGTGAATGGGCATTTCAAAACTCCAATGAAGAATATTTTGCTAAATTCTATCACCTCTGGAGGTGATACCAAGATTAATCGGTTCATGCTAAAATGAATCTATGACTGATAGGCAGATCGATAATAAGCGTTACCTGATGGACGTTGAAATCTTTAATGACTTAACAGAGGAGCAAATTACCGAGATCGCGACCTGGTTCTTGGAAGTAAAGCTTGAACCCTGGCAACCCCTTTTCTCTGAGCGGGATCCAGAAGAAGATTTCTATATAATTCAGTCAGGGAGGATATTTGTTTATGTTGGAAAAGAGGAGGAAGACCGCAGAGTTCTGTCCGCTGGAGAATACTTCACTGAAACAGATTTACTTTTCGGTCATCCAGACACGGCCTATATAACATCGGATCAGCCGACTCAACTTTTAATGATCGAAGCCCGGCAATTTCATAACATGGTGGGAAAATACCCACAAATCAAACCCTGGCTCGCCAGAAATCCTGAAAGCCAATGGTTAGTACGCTCTCGCAATTTTGAATGGGTGGGAGAAGATGAAGTGGTTTATTACGTGGCTCGAAAACATATAGCCATGTTCGTGTTTGGTCTGATCGGCCCAATTATTCTCAGCTTATTAGCAATAGGAATTGTCTTCGCTGTCTCTTCAGCGAATGGTTCAACTATCTGGACGTCTGGGGTTGTCTGTTCGTTTGTTTTAGTATTGGCTGCCGTAATCTGGGGAATATGGGACTGGGTCGACTGGGGAAATGACTACTATATTGTGACCGATCAACGTGTTGTGTGGTTGGAGAAGGTGATCTTTCTATACGAGAGTCGCGATGAAGCACCTTTAACAACAATTCTGGCTGTAAATACCACAAGTACCTTTTTAGGTCGGATATTTAATTATGGCAGTGTTGTGGTAAGGACGTTCACAGGAGAAATCACCTTCCGCAATTTAAAGGATCCAAAGCGGATGGCAGCGATCATAGAAGAGTATCGCGCACGTCTAGTCAAGGGATCAGAACGGAGAGAGAAACGAGAGATTAACAAGTTGCTTCGCCAACGCCTAGGTCTGGAAGATGAAGATGATCGCCCAACAGAAGGGACGCCAGAAGGCGAAAGCGATGAAAAGGAATCCATTCCCTCTGAGGAAGTTGGACAGCAAAAGAGAAGTGCTGTGCTGGATTACATGGGCACTTTCTTTATGATGCGTTTTGAAGAGGATGATGTGATAACCTACCGAAAGTATTGGCCGACCTTATTTGGGAAGATATGGATACCGACGGTATTGATCCTGGCAGCCATGTTGAGTATGGTCATTCTGGTTAGCCTTTACATATCCGGTGTGGTTTCTGCTCAATTTACTCAACTCGCGCTTGCTGTTGCATTAGCGATGATCGTGATTGTATTCGTGCCGTGGTGGATATATCGTTACGTGGATTGGCGCAACGATATTTATCAGGTTACGGATAGAAATATCATTGATATTGAACGCACTCCTCTGGGGACAGAAGTAAAAAAATCTGCGCCGGTGGAAAATATTCTCAGCCTAGAGCATGAGAGAGTAGGATTTTTGGGTTACATGCTGAATTATGGATTTGTGACGATCAATGTTGGTGAAACTCAATTCATATTCAGGAATGTGCACGACCCAGCCCGGGTTCAGCAGGACATCTTCAATCGTATATATGCTCTCCAACGACATAAAGAGCAGGTGGAAGCGGCTCAACGACGACAACGTTTCGTAGATGTTATTGGGGTATATCACGAAAGTTTTGAAGAAGAAGAGGATGATTACTTTGATGATTATTACGATGATTTCGGTGTAGAATTAGGGTCTGATGACTATCCGTGAGATCGTAACTCTCCCAAATAAAATCCTGCGTCAAAAAGCGCGCAAGGTAACCTCCTTTGATGCAGAATTACAGACTCTCATTGATGACATGGTGGATACTATGCGTGCTGCCCCAGGTGTTGGTCTGGCGGCTCCGCAGGTCGATGTACCATTGCGGGTGATCGTAGTTGAGTTCAGTGAGGATCCAGAAGACGAAGAAACTCCACCGAAATTATATACGCTGGTCAATCCGGAAATTGCACGGGCGTCAGCCGAAGAGGAATTAGGTACAGAGGGATGTCTTTCGATTCCCGGGATTGTGGGTGATGTTGAACGCCCGTTAACGGTAACGGTGAAAGGATTAAATCGTCGCGGACAATCGGTAAAAATAAAAGCCGGTGGATGGCTGGCGCGCATCTTTCAACACGAAGTTGACCATCTGAATGGGGTCCTGTTTGTCGACCAGGCAGAGCGCGTGTGGCAGGTTGAGGGTGAGACAACGCAGATCTCCCCAGCTGATTGAGGGTTAATATTCATAAAAACGCATATGGATGCCACGGGTTTATTGCACCGTGGCATTTGTGTGAAGCATGCAACTTACTCATATATCCCTGACCGATTTTCGAAACTTTGCTCGCCTGGATATGGAAGTCCCTGCTGGTCCTGTATTACTTGTGGGTGCAAACGGTCAGGGAAAAACAAGCTTGGTGGAGGCGATTTATTTTCTGGCCACGTTTACTTCGTTCCATGCTCTTCATGACCGTGAACTAGTCAACTTCCTGGCAGCTCGGAAAAACTTGGCGGTGGGCAGGATAGAAGCCCGATTTGATCGGGATGGAGAAGATCATCGACTGGAAGTACGTATTATCCAAGAAACGAACGGGATAAATGGCTCGTCCCGCTTACGGAAAGAAGTTCTATTTGATGGCTTGAAAAAGAAGGTAGGTGAGGTAGTTGGAGAGTTTATCGCTGTCCTTTTTTTGCCGCAAATGGTTGAGGTGATCGAAGGTGCACCAGAAGAAAGACGGCGATTCATCAACCTGGCAATGACCCAGGTCATCCCCGGGATAAGAGATGTCTTGAATGATTACACCCAAGCGCTTTCGAACCGAAATGCATTGCTAAAACAAATCCAGGAATTTGGTGGAGACCCGCATCAACTGGATTATTGGGATGAGATCCTGGCTTCTAAAGGCAGCGAATTAATTTTCAACCGAATACATGCCATTAAGGAATTAGAGCGATTCGCAGCTCGTAATCACCAGGAGCTAACCAGAGGGGAAGCGGTATTGCGTTTATCTTACCAACCAGCCTACGATCCTTTACCAGAAATTCCGGGACAATTCTCTTTACCACTTGATGCAGCGGTAGATCGATCTGGGATCGCGCTTGAAGGAATTCGGCAGGGTTTTGTAGAGCGTTTGGATTCCCAACGAGAGAAAGACATCATGCGGGGCGTGACAACCATTGGACCTCATCGGGATGAGTTGCGTTTTCTCGAGAATGGAATTGATCTGGGCACATATGGCTCTCGAGGACAGGTGCGCACAGCGATGTTATCTTTGAAGATGGCTGAGGCGACCTGGATGGAAAAGAAGACTGGTCACACACCAGTGCTACTTCTGGACGAAGCCCTGGCGGAATTAGATCCAAATAGGCGATTAGATTTACTCAATCGTCTAGCTAATAATCGGCAGACTCTGCTGACAACAACAGATCTGGAATTATTTAGCGCTGATTTTATTAAGCAAGCGACTCTTTGGAATGTGAGTCAAGGTAGAATTGAACTCGCAACTTGACATTGACGAGGAGTAATGGAACTGGGAAGCGATATTCAATTAGGGAGTGGTCTTTTCGCTGGGATGCCAACTCGACGGGGGAAACGGTCAGGAGTAGCTGCAGTTTTTGCGATTACGATCAAATAACGCTCTTCTTCCACACCTGGGAGAGTAACAGGGATCAATTTATGCAGCTGACCCCCTAAAATATGGATTGCATCTTCAGCGGATTGAGCTTCTGCAGGACCACTTTCACCTTTCATTGCCAGCGCGTAGCCTCCGACTCGCACGAACGGTAATAAGAACTCGACCAAGACCGGTAATGATGCTACGGCTCTGGCAAGAGCCCAGGAGTATTTCTGTCGGAATTCTGGGGCGGCACCTGCAATTTCTGCCCTTTCCTGGAGAACCTCTACATCAGTTAGTTCCAAAGTGTCAACGATATGTTCACAAAATGAAGCTTTTTTGCTAATTGACTCCACCAGTGTTAAATTAATCTTGGGGCAAATGATCCTGAGGGGAACTCCAGGAAAGCCCGCGCCAGTTCCAACATCAATCACAGTGTCAGTGATTGTGCTACGCATTGCCAGGAGACAGGTCAGCGAATCTAGAAAATGCTTGATTCGGATTTGTTCGGGATCATCTATCGCAGTGAGATTGTATCGTTCGTTCCACTCGATCAGTTCTCGTTCATATATTTCTAGAGCTGACTGTTGTTCCTTGGTGATGTGAAGCCCTAATAGAGAATTGGCTTTATTGATCAAATCCTTCATGATAGAGAATTATACTCGCGGGTATGAGGTGGGAAGCTTTCCTGGAAAATACATCATCCCCACCTCGGGATGATCTTGCTGAGATGGGGATTCAGTGATGGGTAGGGTTATTGCCCTTCTTGGTTTCCCTCTTGGAAGGTTTTGTTATCTTGTTTTTGAGGATTTTCCTTGCGGCGTCGGCGGCGCCTGATCACAGATCGAACGATGAAATACAGCGGGACAAAAATTATAGCCACACTTGGGAGTACTACTAACCCAAGCCATATGATTGCTTCAGCCAGACCTTGAAGGATCCTGATCAGCGCTTCGATAGCATTCTTGATCACACCGACAGGCTGCCAACCGCCAATTGAAATGGGTTGAACGACTTCATTGGGAATCAGTTCAACGCTAATTGCTGATAGACTGGCTGACTCATCGAAATATTTAATTTGACCCTTGATGACCTCGATCTGCTCTCGTACTCGGGTTAACTGATCGAAGACATTTAAGACATCTTCCGTTTTGTTCGCGGAAGCCATGATCTCCATGAGTTGAGCTTCGGCGGCTTCCAGGTTTTTCAATCGTGATTGGAGATCAGTATACTCACTGGTTATATCCTGGCTCTGGATGGATTTATTGATAGGTAAGCGATCGCTTTCAGCCTCAATAATGGCGATAGCTTCTTCCAACCTTTCAGCGGGTACGCGGATGGTGATGGAGGCGCGAGGGACTTCCTGACCGTCAGAGAGTCGGGTATTGAAAAGGTTGGCATTGACCACGAAGCCACCCATCTGAGCTGCCATACTGCTGATGTTTTCAAGAGATTGATCCGGTGCATCGACGACTATCTCCATGCTGGCATTCACAATCACGATGCGCTCACCAGATTCAACCGTTTCGATCTCCACTAAAGCATCGACAGGAACTGCGCGCGGTTCAGCAGCAGGCGCTTCGACAGCGAAATCGCGCTCAACAAACCCCTCTTCCACCGGCATTATAGCGGATTGCGGGGCTGGAGAGCAGGCGACAACGAGTATCGCCAGGAGGAGAATAAAGAGTAGTGTTTTCTTATTCATTGATTCCCTACCTCAAATCTAAATTTTCTTAATGGACGGATAATGGATGATATAAGTTCCCGGCTAACTAGCCCCCATGATAGAAGAATTTGGCCTCTACCAACCGGTGCTCAAGCGGTTTATGTGGCGTTGGGGAAGATTGTTCGCTCGCATACGCACCTGGACACTGGGAATATCGTATGGCACCCGCTGGTAAGACCAGGTTTGGGCGTCAGGATTATAAATAGCGTAGGCTGCGCGCGGATCGCGATCTCGGGGTTGCCCCACGGAGCCTGGGTTTAATATTGCCCGGGGCGCCATTTCCAGATGACTATCCTGTTTTGGAATAAACAAATCTGCGTTCTCTTGCCCATCATTCTTTTGGAATATAACTGGCAAATGGCTATGACCGACGAAACAAAATGGCGTATCAAAGAATTCAAAGTTTTTCGTAGCAGTGCGCGTATCGAGCAGGTATTCCCAAATTGGCTGGCGAGGGCTTCCATGGGCCAAAGTCACTGAATCTAACGTGGTATAAGCATTTAGTCCTTGTAAATACTCCAGATTGGTTTGAAAAAGCACACTCTGAGTCCAGATTACGGCTTGGCGCGCTTCATCATTGAAAGAGGCGATATCAATTCTTTTTATAACAGCCGCATCATGATTACCAATCAAACACACCAGATTGGGAAGTTGGCGAATTCGTTCGACACATTCATTAGGATCGGGTCCATATCCAACCAGGTCACCTAAACACCACACAGCGTCAACTTCCCCCGCATCAGATAAGACCGCGTCCAATGCGGTGAGGTTTGCGTGAATATCAGATATGATCAGTATGAGCATGTTGATTTTTGAGGGATCCTTGCTAAAATTTTCTTGTCACCGGCAATTATACTCTCTTCCATTTTTGGTACAAACCTAATTTCCCACCTTCTCCGTCGGAAGTGAATGATTGCAAAATTCTAAAGCCGGCATCGTGAGCAAGCTTTTCGAGTTCATGGGATTCGAAATGATGAACATAGCGAAATCCTTGCCCACCCTGTCGCCAGTCGAGCAAATAATCACCCTGATCAACCTGGTGCGACTTAATATCAACTACATCCCAAGGTTGAATGCGCTCCCGAAGCCTGGGACTGTTCAAGAATTGCCACTCAGAATGAAAAAAACTCCCATCCGGAAGGAGTTGATGGCGGATTTTTTCGAGCAGTTGAAGACGTAATTGCGTGCCAGGAATGTGGTGCAAAACGGAAAAGGCAAGAATGACATCGAAACTGTTTATTGGCAGCTCCTGATCCCAGTCAGGTTCAGTTAAGTCCCTTTCGATCAGCTGAAATGATGTCTCATCTGGTAGTTTTCGCCTGGCAAGGATCAAGAATTCAGCATTTGAGTCCAGGCCGAGATAAGAACCCTGATGGCCTCTGCTAGACAATTCTTTAGCCAGTTCACCATTACCACATCCAAGGTCTAAAATATTTGCCTGAGAGGAAATTTCATCTAATATCCGCATTACACCAGGTTGCAATCTCTGACGGGTTGAGGAAAATTGGACTGCAAAGGTCTGGTAGAATCTACGATTGAGGTCAAGAAGACGGGAAGCTGTTTTTTTATTCACAGCAGTATTATAAATGTAAGGCAAATACAGTAAAGCGGGTAAGAATAAAGAATTATGCGTAAAGTAGCAGGTATGGACAGCCCGACGTGGTGGCAAACGCAGCAGTACACTCCAGAGAAAATTGCATTGGCAATAAACGTTCTGGAGGAAGTTCGCCAAGGAGAAGAGGTCGCCGATGCTGTTCGCCGATATCCTTTACCGGGAGGTGAAGGGTATGTGGGGAAAAATGTTTTAGTTGCAGCATACCAGCAGCTGGTAGAAAGCGGAGCGTGGCAGGCTGATGCCCAATTATTAGCACGCATCCGTATGAAGCCTGTCAGATCGCTCTCCGGTGTCACTGTAGTGACCGTTCTAACAAAGCCATATCCATGTCCTGGGAAGTGTATATTTTGCCCAACCGATGTGCGCATGCCCAAGAGTTATCTTCCGGATGAACCTGGAGCGATGCGAGGTCTGCAACATGAATTCGACCCATATCGTCAAGTGAAAGCGCGCCTGGAGGCGCTGCAGGCAGTCGGCCACCCGACCGATAAGATTGAGCTGCTCATATTGGGAGGAACCTGGAGCGCATACCGACGCGATTATCAGGAATGGTTTGTAATGCGCTGCTTCGATGCCTTGAACGGGATTGAATCGAACATACTTGAAGAGGCTCAATTTCAGAATGAAGACGCGAACCACCGCAACGTTGGTTTGGTTATCGAAACCCGGCCTGACCACATTGATCAAGATGAATTAGCCTGGCTGCGCTATCTAGGTGTGACAAAAGTTCAACTCGGAGCACAAAGTCTGGATGATCGCATTCTCGAGTTGAACAAGCGCGGCCATACTGTAGAACAAACTCATCAAGCGGTTGCCCTTTTAAGAGCTGCTGGATTCAAGATCGTATTGCATTGGATGCCAAATTTATTGGGCGCCACGCCAGCGTCTGACCGAGAGGATTTCAAACGATTGTGGGATGATTTGTGCCCCGATGAAATAAAAATATATCCAAACCAGCTTTTGGCGAATGCAGAACTGTATGAATACTGGCAACGTGGAGAATTTAAACCTTACTCTACAAGCCAATTGATCGATTTGATTGCTGAGGCCAAACTCGATATTCCGAGATATTGCAGAGTGAATCGGGTAATCAGAGATATCCCCTCTACGAATGTTGTGGCAGGTAACAAGCGGACGAGTCTGCGACAGGATATCCAGGCAGAGATGGAGAATCGCGGTACAAAATGCCAGTGTATTCGCTGTCGTGAACTCGGTCATCATACCTTCGACCGGGCAACTCTCAACCTGACTGATTCAGTATACCCGGCGGGTTTGGGAGAAGAGCATTTCATTTCTTACTCGACAGAAGAGGATAAGCTGGCCGGATTCGTTCGTCTTACGCTTCCCAATCATAGCGAGACTAGAGTAACAGGGCTCTCAGACTTGGATAATGCGGCGATCATCCGTGAAGTCCATGTATATGGATTATCGCTAGAAGTTGGTGAAACACATGATGGGGCCGCGCAGCATTCAGGATTAGGGACAAATCTTTTAGAGGTAGCAGCTGACGTGGCTGGTAAAAGAGGTTATAACCGGTTGGCAGTTATTTCGGCTGTTGGAACGAGGCAGTATTATCTTGAGCGGGGTTTTCAGCGTGGGGATTTATATCTGGTAAAAAATCTGGCCTGAAACATGCACTGAACAACCTAGATATGAATTAATCTGCAACCTATCGTTGTTGATAGTCTTACTTGATATATCCGACAAGGTGAGTAGGATTGATTTATTTAATTATCCGGTTATTCTTCTAAATTAACTGATTTTGGAAGTAAAGCCGGTTGTAAGTTCGAAACTATTCTGGAGGGGATAGCGAAGAGTAATCTTCTCACATTAAACCAAAGAAAGTCTGCTTTAGAAAAAAAGATGCATTTCCAATCTCTTTTCGATAATATTCCCCTTGGCATCTCCCGGATGAGGCATGAACCAACCGGGAAGTTCGAGTTTGCCAATAGAGAATTCCTTGAGATATTTGGATACAGATCAATGGAAGAGTTCAGCGATATTGGTATGGAAGATCTGTTCTTCGACAGTTATGACTGGCATCATTGCTTCAATGATCTAAATAAAGGGAGGAAGTTATCTGGAGTGGAGGTTCAGCTTAAGAAAAAAGATGGTTCAAGTTTCTGTGCATCGCTGAATGCAAAAGTCACCGATAATCCCGATTCCGATGGACATTTTTGGATCGATTGTTCAGTTGAAATTATCAATCGCAGAAAATTGTCTGAGAACACAAACACCGCTCAAATGGAAGCCCTACTGCAGACGAGTTTAAGCCTCACTGCCAGTTTTGACTTAGAACAAGTCCTGGATACGATCGCGGAATGTGCCTTAGATTTGGTTCCAGGGATGAGAAATTGTCATATCTTCCTGTATAAACCAGGGAACGGAGATGAACTCATTTTTGGCACTGCATTGTGGGGAGATGGGAAGAGAAGACAACCCTTTGCCGATCCACAGCCGAATGGATTGACAATGCGTGTCGCGAAATCTGGAGAACCGATCTTAGTAACCGATTTGCGCTCACACTATCTATATGCAAAGGCACCGGAAGCCTGGACAGGTTCGATCATTGGGCTGCCGCTAATGATCGGTGATCGAGTAGTTGGAGTGATGAATGTATCCCACACACAACCAGGGGCATTTGCCGACTCGGATATAAGGATACTGCGATTATTGGGAGACCAGGCGGCGATTGCGATTGAAAATGCGCGCCTCGTGGATTTATTGGAGGTCGAGCAAAAGCGCTTGGCAGAGTTAGTTGAACATCTTCCGGTGGGAGTGATATTGTTCGACGAGAATTACAATCCAGTTGTGGTGAATTCATTGGGAAAAGAAATCCTGAATCTTTTCGAGAAAGATGATGATTGTGATGAGTTTACCAAGTTGGGGGATTATTCAATCCAAGAATTGATTGAGAAATCCGATCAGGTTCAATTATCTGAAATCTCAATTGGTGGAAACCAACCCCTGGTAGTCGAAATTGAGATCCGTGCCTCAGATGGAAAGCGCCCGCATTGGATAATGATGTTGCGTGAAGTTACTGAGGATCGAGAAACCCAGGTGCGGAGCCAAATGCAGGATCGGCTTGCAACGGTAGGCCAGTTAGCAGCAGGAA
>JBFFIU010000014.1:0-26723 GCA_041556275.1 Anaerolineales bacterium
AACAAGATAGGGCGTTTGATCTCATTGTAAATCGCAGCAAGAATTGGAAGGCGGGCAGAACGACGCAATCCAAATCGGGGGAACTCATTCAGATTGGGTGCTGAAGTGCCCTGATCTGTGCCATTTATTCGAACATCAATATCCTGAAGGTTCGTTATTAAATCGCTCGCGCAATCAATTATGGGTTGGACAAGATGTTCACGAAGCATGAGATTTCCCATGTGTATCGAATTTGTTCGCTAAGAATTGTGATATCAAATTTATTCAATCCGGATCGTCAAATCCCGGACCGTTAAAACGGTTCATGGCTGTATCAATACCGTGCGTAATAAAAGTCAACACAGCTTCAACGCCTCGATCCAGGAACTCTGGGAGAAACTCTGTCTCCTGGTTGGAGAAATCTTGCAGCACATATGTTCCAGCATTCATACGCCCGGGCGGTCGTCCGATGCCCATTCTCATGCGAGGAAATTCTTGAGAGTTGAGCCGTTTTATGATTGATTCCATCCCTTTTTGACCCGCAGAACCTCCTGAGGGGCGCAAGCGAATAACACCTAACGGCAGATCAACTTCATCGTAAACGATTAACAGGTTATCGAGCGGAATTTTGTAAAATTTCACTAATCCTCCGACAGCCTGTCCGGACAGATTCATGAAGGTTTGCGGTTTAGCGAGGATAATGGTTCGTTCATGGTATTTATGTTTCACAACCAATGCTTTCGATTCCATCCGAGAAAAAGAGATATCCATCCGGTCTGCAAGACTGTTTACCAACATAAAACCGATATTGTGACGATTTGATTTGTATTGGCGTCCCGGGTTGCCTAGACCAGTAATCAGGTATGGTGATTGATTATTGAGTGTCGAATCCATAATTGATATCGAGTTGCTGCGTAGTATTTCCAATCAAGAAGCGCGCATGTTTAATCTTCTCTTCGGCGCCTATTGCGAATGAACTGATAGAGACCAATGAGTGCTAATGCTGAGATCGCGATTATGGCTCCATTACCGATGCTTGAAGTGATCTGGCGGTTGTTAATATGGGCTGGATTGGGTGGCAGTGGGGTGGAAGTGGAGGGGACGAGTGTTATCGTAGATGTGGATGTCACTGTTGGTGCAATTGTATCTTCGGGGGCTGGAGTCGAGGTAGGCAGGGGTGTGTTGGTTTCAATGGGCGAATAGTTTCGCACCCGAACCCCAGGGATCAGTGCGGTATGCTGTTCATCCTCAGTGATGACTAAGATTCGCAGGTCATATTCGCCATCTGTGATGGTTGTGGTATCCCATTCCGTACTGAACCCATCTGAGGGGGTCTCATCCCATTCAGAGATCAGGAACCAAGTGTCTCGTTGATCCCTTGAGTATGAAAAGCTCAACTCAGCTGAAATAAACTCTTCCACGTCGATGTCAACCTCAACAGAGATAGTGCCTTGTAGTGCTGCACCAGGAACTGGAGAGGATACAAGGATTTGAACATCGTTTGTTGGTGTTAATTCTTGGGCAACAGCTTTTCGTGTCGGAATGATAATTAGAGATACGAAAAGAGGTATAGTATATATATAACGCATGGCAATCTTTAAGTTTAACATGGAGACTAATGCCGGTCAATCGAACGAATATTATATTCTCGTTTTTGTTTGGCGAGATTGATACCATGTAAATATTAAGCGAAAATTTCACTTCTTCACTCCGTTCGGGGAATAAATAAGAGATATTCAGCAACGATGAAATCAGGTGATGGCAAAAGCAGAGTGCGACGAGAATAAATCCTATTGAGAAAAAAATCCCCCAATTTGAAATATGCCCACATATACTTTCACACTGTAATTTGGATTTCAATCGATGAATAAAAAAGGGAATTTCAGACTCGAAGAGGTCCATGAAAGATAATCCGCTTATTCTCCACCTGCATCACTCGGCTGAGACAGAAGATGTCTTTTTTTGGATCGAATTAGCTAAACATCAGGGGGGAATGTGCTTGGAGCTCGGGTGTGGAACTGGGCGAGTACTCATATCATTAGCACAGGAGGGTTATCGGGTATTTGGATTAGATATTAATTTTGAGAGTTTGAGATTCTTACGAGAACAGCTTTCTCCTCAATTGGCAAGGTTGGTTAATATATTTCAGGCTGATATGTCAGCATTCCATCTCGATCAGAAATTTTCTTTGGTTTATCTGGCTTGCAACACTCTCAGCACTATACAGAAAAAAGATCGCCAGCAGGTTTACAAAAGAATAAACAAGCATCTGGTTGATAATGGGATATTTGCTGCCAGTATTCCAAATCCACTATGGCTTGAAGATTTAGCCGAATCGAGCGAGTCCACCCTGGAAGAGGTAATCTTTCACCCAAAAACAGGCGATCCAATTCAAGTCAGCACCGAATGGGAAAAACATGGAAGAAGAATAATCTTCCACTGGCATTACGATCGATTGCTGCCTGATGGGCAAGTTGAAAGAAATACCATCGAGAATCAACAGATCATTGAAAGTCCTGAAGAGTATCTTAATGATCTGCGTACAGCACAACTAATTCCAGTTGAGATCTTCGGAAATTTTGATAAATCTGCGTTCGATGCTGATTCACCTTACTTTATCGTGTTGGCAAGAAAAGCATCCAATAATTTCAAGCAATAAGTTCTAACAAAAAACCAACATTCCTTTTGCGTTTATCTGATACTCGTGCAGTATTATTTCGAAAATTAATGATAAACAATTTAAGGAGAATTTTGTGATGATGACTTTGTATGTTTCACCAAACCGCCGTATAGCCAGATTGCGAAAAGCAATGGATCATCTTGTGGATGAGAATTATCAGGTTGTTGAAGTACCAGAGAGAGAAAAAATCCTAGCAGTAGATGTTATATCTGACGATGAGGCATATACGATTTCTGCTCTTATCCCGGGCGTGGAAGCTGAGGATATTAATGTCGAAATCTTAAATAAGACAGTGACCATCCAGGGTGAGTTTAAAGACACCGAGCAAGAAGATGAAAAGTATCTGATGTGTGAATTGCCGAGTGGTAAATTCGGTCGTAGGCTTACACTGCCAACAGTTCTTGACCCCGCCAAGGCGGAAGCCAGTCTCGAGAATGGTGTATTCAGCTTGCGCGTTCCAAAAGCCGAAGATCACCTTCCAAAGAAGATCGAAATAAGTGTAAATTAATATCGTTACCGAATCAGAAAAAGGGAAGGCGTCAAACCTTCCCTTTTTGTGTTTAAGTGTAGTTGAGGCAAGCTAAAGTGATATTAGTATCTTAGGAGAGCTCCAATTTTTTTGAAATCTTCGATCTCCTCGGATTCACGTATCACCTCGACTTCACCACTATCTCGCATCACCCTGCGAACGGCCAGTTCAACTGCATCTGAGATCTCATCGAATTTATTCTCGCAGAATGGACAGGTGTCTAATTGCTCAGAAGTCAAATATCCACAGCCCTGACAACGGTATCCTGGAGCGCGATAACCTTCTCGAATCACCAGTGAATGAACTCGACCATCATGGACAGCATTAAGGGTATCCTCAAGATCGATAACGCCTCCGCGCCCTTTTCCAGCATTCGAAACAATGGTTTGTACAAGTTTAACTTGCTTAACTCGTTCAGCCTGCTGACCTACTTCAAATGCACGCTGCATAACCTCTGTCTGGCTGGCGTTCTTACTGATTGGAAAAGTTCCTATCACAAGGCTCTGCCAGGATTTTGGCAGGTGATTCCGAAAAACAATCACATTTTCTTCTGTTCCTCCGATCATGACGCGGCGGACATTATATTCGCTGAAAAAGTGTGCAGCGAAATCTGCAGCCTCCTTGATATTTCTCTCCGCAACTTCTTGCGAGTAATTTGTTTGACCAGCAGTGCCTCCTCTTCTACCGAGAGCCTGCGATCCACCTCCTCTTTTGGTGCGGCGAACACTCTCACCCGATAGTTCATCTTCCTCACGTAATTCACCCAGGTGGAAATAAAACAGCCGCGCATCGATTTTGTCGACGAGAGCGACACCATAGCCACCATAAGAATCTAGTAAATCTGCAAGGGGTTTCACATGAACTCTTTCACTTATTCGCAACCGGTCTTCAACCGGTACAGCGAATGAATAAGCCCTAAAAAAATCTTCTGGCTGACAAGAAAAAACTGCCACCCCACGTCCTGACCAATCGTACTCGAAGTCGAAATAACTCTCTACATTATTTACATCCTTCTTTAATTGGACATCTTTTAACATGCTTCGAAGGCGAAGTCTGTACGAGTCAGCACTCCCTTCAGATGGATCTGTATTTAGGTAAACACTCAACACTGGATGAACGGTTTTGAAATCCAACAGTTCCCGTAAATCATGTTCGTTAAACATTGGCACCTCCTCGAGCAATTAGATTTGCGAACAAGCGACCAAGTGGTTTCTTCCGGGAAGGAAATGGTGTTGTTTTTATCGGAAATCAAGGGCGTTTATCAAGGGTTAGCTCAACCTCGATCTCCTGGTTGTCGCGCAATATGGTCATTATGATTGTGTCTCCAGGATTTTTATTGTGAATTAGATATGAGAGTAAATCGTTGAATGTCTGGATCGGATCACCATCTATGGCAATGATCAAATCTCCTCCACTAAATAATGTGGGAAAATCCGTCGGAACTGTTCCTCCACGTACACCCGCCCGATCCGCTGGACTCTCAGGTGTTACTGTTGTTACATAGGCTCCACTTGATTGGGGCAACTGCAGTGCTTCCTGTTGGAGAAGGCTAAGATCAGATAAACTGCTTATACCGAGATATGGATAATCATATTTTCCTTCACTGATCAAAGAGGGTGCGACACGCTTGACAATGTTGATCGCGATTGCAAAGCCAATACCTGAATTCAAAGGTTCTGCATCAGAGGTGAAATTAAATGTACGGATGGCGCGATTAACCCCGATCACTTCCCCATCCAAATTCAGCAAAGGGCCACCGGAATTTCCTGGATTTATGGCAGCATCTGTTTGAATGATGTCACCAGCTGAAAAATTGCTGCCTCCGGGAGCCTGGCGTAAAGATTCCAAGGTACGACCCAAGCTGGATACGATACCTGTAGTCATCGTACCATTAAACCTAAAAGGACTGCCAATTGCAACAACGGTTTGACCGACTTTTATTTCCGATGAGTCACCCAAAGGAAGCGGGTGTAGTTCTTCAGCCGGGGCATCGACTTTTATAATCGCGAGGTCGGAATCGGTATCAATACCAACCAACTCCCCCCGGGTCTTGAAACCGGTTGCGAAATCCACCTCCAGCTCGGTTTCTCCCTCGACGACGTGATAATTGGTGATGATGTGGCCTTCTTTATCCAGCACGAAACCTGAACCCAGTCCACTTCCACTTTCAGTGAGCACCTGAATAGCAACTACACCGGGATTTGATTTTTCGTAGATGTCAACTAAAATATCTTGTTTCTCGATAGAGGACGGTATCACAGATTCTTCTGTGACTTGTGGGGCTGCCACCACAGGAGATTCAATGAGTATCTCAGCGGCGACAGGTGTGTTTGTGGGCGCAGGAGGTATTTCTGTAGCTACAATCGTTGGCGTGGCTGTGATTGCCTGGCAAGCGAAAGTAAACAGGGACATAAGCGCAATAATCACCAATAATTTACTGCTTCTCTTCATTACCGAATTCCTTTCATGAAATGGTGCTGCATTGAATTTTGTACCATCAAATACATTTAACTTTAATTAGAAATAAATTTGCTAAGTCAATTCTTTAAGCTCAGAGAACAAATCCCTTTGCTTGGATGAGAGTTTGCGTGGGATCTGAATATTCACCTTGGCATACATGTCACCGAACGATTCAGGGTTCTTGAGACGCGGCATACCTCGACCAGAAAGTCTAATGGATTGTCCAGGTTGTGTGCCGGCAGGTATGGATAACATGACGTTTCCTCCAAGAGTGGGCACAGTCACTTCTCCACCGAGTACAGCGGTGTACAAATCAATCTTGACATCTGTAATCAGATCGTCTGCTTTACGTTTAAATCTGGGATCATCAGAAACTTGAATTACAAGGAATAAGTCGCTTTTGGGAACATTTGGGGCAGTCGTGATGGCATTAGAAATACGCACTTTAGTGCCGGTGCGAGCTCCACGCGGAATTATGACCTCTCGCTGGCGACCATCAACTTCGATTCTACGAGTAGTACCATGATAAGCTTCGTTCAGGGTAATGGGAACTTGTTGTTGAAATGCTTGGGGAGAGGGACTAGCTCTCTGAAAGGTGGGCCCAGAGCCGCGGGAAGCATTCCCCATACCGGACATCCCGCCAAAAATTCGGCGGAAGAACTCGGAAAAATCACCCAGACCAGCACCTTCGAAAATATCACCAATATCCCCAACCTCCACGCGGACGCTTCCAGATCCAGGTGTTTGGACGAACCAATCCTCCCAATTAAAACCACCAGGACTTCCACCATGCTGCTGCCATTGGGAGTAAGATTTACCTAATTGATCGTATCGGTTTTTCTTCTCTGGATCGCTAAGCACCTGGTAGGCTTCGTTGATTTCCTTAAATTTTTCTTCAGAATTATTATCGCCAGGATTTCGATCGGGATGGTGTTTTAAGGCTAATTTTCGATAAGCACGTTTGATTTCATCTTCGTTAGCATTTCGGTCAACACCCAAAACCTTATAATAATCTTTATACTCCATAAATTAATCCTTGAAGGGAAGTTCGCCCTTCATAGGCTGTTTTCGAAACAATAGAAACTTTACATAGATTGTATTCCCTCCATGTATGCAAAGTCAAGCATAATTCGTCATTATTATATAATTCTAACCAAATTCCTAGAATTGTGTGAATATCTTAAATTAAATCAGCCTCCGCCGGGGCGGTGAGGAATCCCAGCGGAGGCTTTCGCCAAAGGAGGAAACAGCGATGAGTATCAAGTGTTCTCAAGATACCCGTTTTGTTATGCACATATCTTACTCAAATATTTTACGTTCGTGGAATGCCAATCGTCATGAGTTCTAGGTGATATTACTCATGAGACCTGAATCATTCATGTTTTCGCCAACATTCAAGATAAAATCCCTGATGATAGCGGTAATATCCTCTGGATGCTTGTATGGGCGAATTCGAATGCCAGGGTGGTTGTTTCCAGAAAGCATTTTTGATATGCGGGTACCCTGATGGTGGAGACACAGTACTTGTTTACCATTGAATAGAGCGTAGGAGATCTCGAATCCAACTCCATGTGATGGTGTGCTCACTTCGGCAATCAAGGCCTGGGAATTATCGATCCACTTAATGTCCCGCCTGTATACGTCTCCAGGATCAACTATATCTTCCAACAAGACCACGTCAGATCTGGAAAGATGAGCAGTGGGGACATCGTGCCCATCAGATAGAAGTGTGTCCACAATCACCTGATAAATCTTTTCTTCTTTGCGGCCTCCGGTGATTGAACAAGCAAAGTAAATTTTCATAATCAATCTGGATGCATGAATCTACCTAATTCGATCCATTGGGTAATTGGGAATCACGTGTGATTTGCGCATAGTAAGCGCATAAGTCTCGAAGGGGACATATGGGGCATTTCGGTTTGCGAGCCTGGCAAAGCTCACGCCCCAAACGAATAATGTTAAGGTGAGCTGGGTGATAAGCTTCAGGAGGGAATAACCGGGATAGGTACTCATGGGCTTGGTCAGCCGTCATTTTCTCTGGTCGAATTCCCAATCTGCCAGTAACACGGTAAATATGTGTATCTACGGGGAAAGCCGGTTTGTTAAGAGAGAATTGAAGGACTATGGCTGCTGTTTTTGGGCCGACTCCCTTGAACTGCATAAGCCATTTGCGGGCATCTTCTGTCGTCATTTCCGCCAGGAAGTCGAGGTCAAGTTCACTCCTCTGGTCAGTTATCTCCCTGAGTATGTTTTGGATGCGAGGTCCTTTTTGGTTAGCAAGTCCAGCTGAACGGATAGTATCAATCACCTGATCAGAATCAGCGTCACGAACTTCTTCCCAGGTTGGGTAGCGATCGACTAAGGCCTGGAAAGCACGATCGCGGTTTGTATCATTTGTATTTTGAGACAGTATTGTAGAAACCAGTTCATCGATAGGCGGCATTGGGTTACGCCAAGTCGGGTACCCATAAAAGTCGATAAGACGGTGATGAACAGTTAATGCGAGTTCCTTAGGATCCATAAAGTAGACGGGGTAGAAGTTAATCTTCAGATGGTGATTCGTGGTTCAAGGTAAATACTGGTCTGGCCTGACCAACCTGAGTTTTTTGCCAATTTTTTACTGAGAGAGAGGGCCCAAATTCTGTCAGATTTTCCAGCTCAGAAGGCGATAAAGCACCCATTTGATTCAGGATCTCAAGCGCGATCCCGGGTCGAGCTCGGTTCCGAAAATCTCCATCTGTGACTTTAAAGGCGATGCCTAATCCGGGTGATCCGGGACCGAGGCTGCCAGGCATTAATCCCATTGCCTGATAACCCTCTGCGCCTCCTTTGGAGATAATGCGACCATTGGAGACATCCATCAATCTTGTGTCAAACTCACCTGGACCTGCAACCATGATTGGAAAGCTTGTCATGGCACTGGTGATGGTCCGGCAAGCCTCTGCGCGCGCGTGATGGAGATGGTTTGGATCGCACAACTGTGCAAATGCCAATGCTGCATTGCGAAGCGGTACAGCGAAATTGGGAGCTGAGCAGCCATCTATAGCGACATTCACTTCATGCAAGGATTTTCCACTCATTTCAGCAAAAGTTTTCAATATTCGCTGTTGTAGCGGGTGATTTGGATTAATATAATCATCTCTTGACCAGTTGTGCATACTTGCGAATGCGAGCATAGCGGTGTGCTTTCCGGAACAAGTGTTACGGTTTTGCGATGGTTCTTCACCACGTTCTCGCATCGCTTCAGAGGTCTGTTGGTCAATGATTGGATGAATTCCACACTTTAAATCGGCTTCCATAACTCCGGTCTTAGACTGGATAGAACGAACAACTAATACATGTTCATCAGTACCGGAGTGCGATGCACAAATCAAAGCGATCTCCTCAAGAGAAAGATCAAATAAACTAACTCCGTTTTCTTCTATGAATGGAATTGCCTGAAAAGGTTTGGCGGAAGATCGTAGGAAAGTGTTCGAGTCAGGATCTCCATACCAGGCAACCAAATGACCCTGGTTATCGGATATGGCGATTGAACCATAATGCACAGATTCAACTGCCTCACCACGGGTGAGTTCGAATAGGGGCTGTTGATTATTTTTTGACATTTGGGGGGAGATTGATAGGGAATCAGTTATCTTTAATAGATTCAATTGGTTGGTAATGTTGTGAGTAATAGTAATAAAGCCCGTGTCTGAGACGTTGTATGTAGTGTTCTCGGCGCGAGGTTGGTATCGAAATCTTAGCCATCAACTGTGATATCATTCCTTCGGTTTTTTCTGGTGGGGCATTCTTTTTGGCTAATTTTTCAAGTCCATTGAGAATGTACTTGATTATGTTCAGCTGGGCACGAACACCTTTTATTCCATCCGGACCACCTCTCCCACTAATAATATTGTAATCCTTATACTGGTTATTTAACAATTCGAGGGAAACGATCCAAGCCTCGAGGTCAGCAGAGGCTAGGAAAGGCGGCTGGTCAAAAAGAATAGTATCACCGACAAAAATCACTTTAGCGGATGGAATTATCACCCATATGGAGCCTAATGTAGGACCTGGATGATGTTCTAAGATTACCTCCGGACCGCCCCATTGGAAATATAACTGGTCTGAAAAGGTGATGTCAGGAATAGCCCACCGGGTTCCGAAGACATCGTTACTTACCTCCCATTCGGCTCCGCTATCAGCATTATGGCCTTTAAATACAGAGGGACGGTTTCGGAATACCTGAGCAGTTGTTTGATGAGCTACGATAGCACAATCCAGGGCACGTGAGCCAAGGGTTCGATCGAGGTGTGAGTCCAAATTGACGAGAATTCTACTCGGACCACTTGCTAGGTTGTTTAGAGCGGATCGCCACGACCGAGCGTCATCAGCGCGAAGCGGTGCATCGATCATGATTGTCCCATGGGGTTGAATTATAGTACCCAGGGTGACTCCAGAGTACATGTCTTCAAAATAGATTCCTGGTGAAATTTGGTGCATGATCACTCCCGATGGCTTGTTGTAAACTTCTTGTTGATAGAAAAGTTTAACACACTGATGAAATCCAGTCAGCTGTCAGCAATTGGTAAGGTGAAACAGAAACGTGCGCCTTGACCGGATTCACTCTCAACCCAAATGCTACCTCCGTGTCCTTCGATCGCCAGCCGACAATATGCCAATCCTAAACCAAATCCTTTTTGACTGCCTTTTGGGTTTAACCGGGCGAACTTATCGAATATGTGGTCTCTTTCTGCTGCTGGTATCCCGGGACCTGTATCTTGAATCCAAATTTTAGCTAAACTTGAATCGAAATCTGCACCCAATGTAATTTTTCCCCCAGGAGGGCTGTATTTGACTGCGTTCTCGAGAAGGTTAATCAATACTCTGCGAATCATGTCTCCATCAACCATAACGGGTGGGGAATCTTGAGAGATCGTTAGAGAGATAATCTGGTCTTTCGTATCTGCTACTGGGGATACTGCATCGACTGCATCCGAAGCAAGTAAAACCGGCGAGGTGGCGAACAGGTTGACCACAGGCTGCCCAGATTCAAGTCGGCTCATATCGAGAAGAGAATTCGTTAAACGTTGAATCCTTTCTGTGGATCTTAAAGCTATGTCGAGTAAAGAGCGAAAAGCAGGATCACCTTCCTGAGGGAGCATGGCATTAAAGACATCCAGACTAGAGACTACATTGGCCAGTGGAGAACGGAGATCATGGTAAATCATTGAGATCAGATCTTCCCTCAACATATCTAATTTCTTTCTTTCGGTGATATCCCGAACTAACCACTGTATATTCGAGCCATCCTCGACCATTATGGAACGTGTGTTGATCTGGACAGGGATGTGATCTCCTTGACGGGTCTCTAGTTGGGATTCGAATGAAAGTGATTCCCCGGGTATTAAGTGGCTAGATTTTTCCCTCATTTCCTCCTGGTTGATATTTAAAAGCTGGTCGATCGAATTGGTTAACAATGTTTCGCGCTCGTATCCGGTCGATATCTCAGCCTGGCGGTTCACTTCAAGAATTTTTCCTTGCCAATCAGAGATGAAGATCGAATCTATACTATCCTGAAATAATTCGTGGTAGCGCTGGTGCGCGGTCTGGAGCTGTTCAAATAATTGGGCATGATCAATAGCAGAGCCAGCCAAGCTGCCAATACCAGTAAGAACCTCGAGTGCATCGGGATCAAACTTATTCTCAATTGGATTTATGGCCTGCAAGATACCAATTACCTGACCCCGCGATCTGAGAGGGGCACATGCAATTGCATGAATGTTTGGATCGACAATATGCCCAGCTCCATTTGGAAAACTTTCTTTTTGGGAAGCATCACGGATGATCATTCCTTGGTCATTTTTCGCCACCCACCCAGCAAGTCCTTCGCCCATTCGAATTTTTTTGCCTAAGAGGTTTGCTTCTGATCCTGCAGACGAAGCCTGGAAAGTCAATGTTTCACCGGGGGGATCGATGAGGGCGAGTGAGACAACTTCAACACGCAAGGCATTACTAATTTGGGATAGAATGCGCTGCAAAACCTCATCAAGATCGAGGCTGGCAGTTATCTCGGATGCACTATCAGCCAAGGCGGTCATGACTCGAGCTCTGCGCTGGCTTTCTTCGTAAAGCCTGGCATTCAACACTGCAATTCCAGCCTGGTCAGCAATGGCTTGGATCAAATCAAAATGCTGTTTTGTGAACATCTCTGGAGATGGATGCACCAGTGTCATCACACCTACCAGCTGATCACGAACGATAATTGGCACGCTAACCGCGGATTTAGGTCCGGTTTGATCCTCTGCATCATCGGGGCGATGCATCCAACGGTCATCGATGCTGGTATTCGTGATAAGTACCCCCTGCTTATTGCGAACCACCCAACCAGCCAAACCCTTATCAATAACATCTGAAAGCTGTTGTGTGGCTTCAATCATTCTCTCGCCGACACTGATGACCCCCTCAATTGGCACTCCAGATTCATCTAAGACGATGATGCTGCCATTCGCCGCTCCGACATTGCTAACGGACAAAGAGATCACTCTTCGTAAGACAATGTCCAGATCAAGAGCTGCCGTTAACTCACGACTGATATTATAGAGCAGATCTAGAGTCGTACGAGTGATTGTTTCTTCCCCGTTGTGTTGCATGATCAAATAAGAAAATAATCCGGTTGAAAGCTGGACAGGTTGATTTGATTCAGATAAAACCTTATTGTTTTCACCTGAATATATGCAGGCAAAGTTCTTCAGATCCAGCTGGTATGGATTGTTCTGCAATAATGTTTATACCCTCTCCGAGTATAGCATATATAGAGCTCGATGATTTATTGAGCATTGAGCTGCACTGGGAGGCATTTAAGCCGAAACTGATTCTAAATAAGGCAAATCCAGCATGAATACTTCAATTGCTAAGCGTGGGTTGACATTGTGATCCAAATCAACGAATAAACGCTCCGTGGATACGACAAGATCGAATCCCTTATCTTGACCGATGATCGCAGCCAATTGATCAATTTTATCCTCATAATCGATGTTTGTGATTGGTATGGAAAAATCAATAGTGCGTAACAATACGTCACGCCAAAAAGAAAGCCAAACTGTCAGCACCTCTCTTAAGGATTCCTTTTCCTTTGATAGCATTTCAGCATATATAAATCGTTGAACTCTATCTCTCGATAAGATACTCATTAAACCATCTAAATATTCATTGCGTTGGGATAATCGTTCCTTCTCCTCGTGCATCAGAATGGCATATCCCGGTCTGCCAGCGGAGACGTGAGCCAATAGTTGCGCCTCTTCTGCAGGTGCATCCAGTTGCAATTGGAGTCCCTGGCTCAATTCTGAATAAGACAGAGGTCTCAAGCGGATAATTTCGCACCTTGAGGTGATGGTGGGCATTAACCTATCAGCGTTCTCGGCCGTTAAAATCATTACTACTCGTGAAGGGGGTTCTTCCAAAGTTTTTAGCAGGGCATTCGCAGCAAATTGATTGGCTTCTTCAAAACGCAGAAGAATTGCTACCCGGAATTGGGCATCATATGGAGATAGCGAGAGACCTTTTGTAAGTTCACGAACTTGGTCGACTTTTAATGTACCGCCGATTTTTTCGGCTTGAACTATTGCCAGATCGGGGTGAACCATGCGATCAATTTGTTCACAAGTATGACAACTCAGACAAGGCTCGCCAGGCTCAAGCGGTTGGGGACAGTTCAATGCCTGAGCAAAACGTAGCGCTAATGTACGCCGTCCGATATTTCCTGGGCCAGTTATCAGATATGCATGTCTTTGGGTTCGATGGCTGACATGTTGCTTCAGTAATTCAACAGCCCAATTATGACCGATTAAATTCCAATTCATAGGTTGCCCATAAGAGCGGTAATAGATCTTAAAGTGATTTGGGGAGGGATTGAGTCAAGGGATTAACCTAATGACTTGTGCCTGTTTTTTCTCCCGGAGGTATTTTTATAAAATTTGCAACTAGTTGTTTCGAACGAATAGATAATGGTTGATCAATTCTTTTTAGAGCTAATTCAACATAAGTTGGGATCGTCTCATAACCAAAGAATTTTCGATCAAGAGCCCGGGCAACTTTAAGAGTCTGACCCGATCCGGAAAAGGGATCCAGGATAACTTCATCCGGATAGGAGTATAGGGTGATCAAGCGATAAGGGATCTCTTCGGGAAAAGGCGCAGGATGCTCTATAAAACCAGGTGGAACGGGTGCGATATGCCATATGTTGTTCGCAGTTTCCAGTGTAAACAGCGTATCAATCATATACTTGGCGCTTGTTTTTTCTTCTTGAGAGCGATTGAGATATATTTTCGGTCCCGGTTTTCGAAATATTAATATATATTCATTCATGATATTTGGGTAATAGTACCCCGGGAATGGTTTCTGAATCGTCACACCAGCTCTTTTTACACCCGCAGTGCATTTATGCCAGATAATATCCTGGTGAAATATCCAATCACTTTTTGTCAATCGTGCACTCAGGTCAAAGGGGACCGGATATAGAACTCCATCAAGTAATACTGTTCCGATCACGATCCCGCAGAATCCGCCTGGCTTGGTTATTCGATAGACTTCATTAAATACCTTCGTCAGCCATTCTATATATTCCGGGTATTCTGTAAAATCGTTTGAGTAAGACCTTGTGCGATAGAATTGCTCGCTGTCATTGGCGTGGATGTCATAGTCAATGGCATTCCAATATGGGGGAGAGGTGACTGTTAAAGCAACAGTTCCATCTGCGATCTCGGGCATTTTCTCACACGAATGGGAAAATATTTGGTTTTCCATCGGATTTTATCTAATAGGGTGTTTGAACTAAATATCTGCAGGATTATACTGTACATTCCAGATTATATTCTATTCCAGCAGAGCATGTTAAACCCCGTTGAAAGCGATGTGTTGACATGCTACCTTCCAGACGTTACAATCCCCGCATATGGAGAATTTTTCCCAATTAAACACAGCTCAGCAGCAGGCTGTAAGTTCAGGGCTGGGCCCTGTGCTTGTTTTAGCAGGGCCTGGTTCTGGTAAGACGCGTGTTCTCACTTATCGGATCGCCTATTTAATCCAGGAGATGGGGGTTCATCCGTACAACATTCTTGCGGTGACTTTTACAAATAAAGCTGCCAGAGAGATGGAGAACAGAGTAATTGATTTAGTGGGAGACCATTTACGGGGATTAACCCTTGGTACATTCCATGCGACTTGTGCTCGTATTCTAAGAATAGAAGCTGAGCACCAGCCGTTTCAATCAAATTATGTGATTTTTGACAGTGATGATCAGGTCAATGTAGTCAAACAAGCTTTACTCGATCTGAATTTAGATAAAAAAAGATACCAACCACAAAGCATGTTGGCTTCGATTTCCAAAGCGAAAAATGATTTAATCCTGCCAGATGAATTTCCTGTTCAGTCCTATCGAGACGAGATCCTGAAGCGTGTTTACCATCGCTATCAGGAATTATTATTAGCGAGTAATGGTTTAGATTTTGATGACTTGTTGTTGTGGACTGCGCGCATGTTGGATGAAATCCCGGAGATTAAAGCGAAGTATGCTCGCCGTTTTGAGCACGTTTTAGTTGATGAATTTCAAGATACAAATCTAGCTCAATACCAACTTCTGAAGCACCTGGCATCCTTCCATAATAATATATTTGTTGTCGGTGATGCAGATCAATCAATCTACGCCTGGCGCGGGGCCGATTACCGAAATGTATTGCGGTTTGAGAATGATTACCCTGAAACACAAAGGATTTTGTTAGAGCAGAATTATCGTTCCACGCAGGCCATCCTTGATGTTGCCATGGCAGTAATTGATCAAAATCCTCACCGGACTCCAAAGAACTTAATCACCTCCCGAGGTTCGGGAGAAAAAATTGTGCTACACGAAACATACGATGACCGTGAGGAAGCACTCTATGTTGTGGATAATATCAGCTCGCTGGTAGGACGTCGAGCTGCACACCCAGGTGAATTTGCGGTGATGTACAGAACCAATGCCCAATCGCGTTTATTGGAAGAGGCATTCTTGCGAGCCAATCTGCCGTACAAATTGGTTGGAGCACAACGTTTTTATGGGCGACGAGAAGTTAAAGATTTGATTGCGTATTTGCGATTAGTACACAATCCGAATGATGAGATTAGTTTATCGAGAGTGATAAATACACCTACTCGGGGAATTGGCACGAAGACCATGCTGGCATTGAGAACTTATGCACAGAAAATTGGTTTGTCTCCCGGGATGTTATTAATTGAATTAGGGACTGGTAATACCGGTCATGTGGAAGCATTCACAATTCGAATGGAAGGCGCTTTATCAAGATTTGGAGCATTACTCGCTTCATGGCGAGAGAGAAGAAATGAACTATCACCGCTAGGGTTGATGGATTTGGTTTTGGAAGATACTGGCTATCGTGATTACATCGATGATGGCACTGATGAAGGACAAAGTCGTTGGGAAAACGTGATGGAGTTACGCAGGTTGGCGGATGAATTCAAGGACGCTGGTTTAGAGGGATTTTTAGAGCAGGTAGCACTGGTATCTGATCAAGATACTCTTGATATCGAGGGTAAAGTTCCAACTCTACTAACCTTACACGCTGCCAAAGGCCTTGAGTTTCCGATAGTGTTTATTGTTGGTCTTAGTGATGGAACTTTGCCTCATTTTCGTTCATTTGACGATCCAGAGGGGATGCAGGAAGAACGACGCTTATTTTACGTAGGCATTACGCGAGCTAAAGACAGTCTATACATGGTCTTACCTTTAAATAAAAGCTCGTTCGGTTATTCGGAACCGGTAGACGAATCGCGTTTCTTGAGAGATATTCCTGAGGAACTATTATCGGCAAGTGGACAATCTCGGAGATATTCCAGAGTCACTCGATCAGAAGGAATCCGATGGCAGAAGATGAACAGTTCTTCTTCCACACTAGTTGAACATCAATACCAGGCTGGTGCTGCGGTAATTCACCCTAGTTGGGGTGAAGGACTCGTGCTTAACAGCCGTATTGAGAACGACGATGAAATCCTAGATGTCTTCTTTGCAGGAGTGGGATTAAAAAGGTTAGCGGCTTCCCACGCGAAGCTTGAATTAAAATCCTAATCTGCCAATAGAATTAAGATCCAATCAATTTCTGAGTGAAATCCCTCTTCACTTAGTCAGAAGCACAGCGTATAATCCAATTATGCCGATCCTCGATCAAAATTCCTTCGAATTCATCAGCCGGGGGACTGATTACACTAGGCGAGTAGGAATACGTCTTGGTACCCTATTGAAGAGAGGTAACGTTGTTTGCTTGGAAGGAGACTTGGGATCGGGAAAAACAACCCTGGTGCAAGGCATGGTAGCGGGTTGGGGTTCTTTAGACCAGGTTACGAGTCCAACCTTTGTTTTAGTGAATCAATATCGCCGCTTAGATGGAGGAACATTCTATCATTTGGATGGTTATCGCTTAAAGGATTCAAAGGAGGCTGAGCAGCTTGATTTGGAGGTTTTCATCGAATCCGGACCGCTGGTCGTAGAATGGGCAGAGAGAATAAAAGATGCATTGCCAGATAAGAATCTATGGGTTTCCCTAAGAATGATTGATATCAACCAGCGCGATCTGGTATTTTCAGCAAGTGGATCTGATTACGAGTCTCTTTTAATCAATTTTCGACAGCGTATTTATGGCGGTTTGTAATGTTGCTAGCTATTGATACATCAACACAAGAAGTGGGCGTCGCACTCTACGATGGCAACCAAGTGGTCAGTGAAATGATGTGGTTAAGCCAACAATATCACACCATCGAATTAGCGCCGACTATATCCGCATTGCTTGAACGAGCAGGTATGACAGCCCAAGATATCAAAGTTCTGGCTGTCGCTTTGGGACCTGGTTCATTTACTGGATTACGAATTGGATTAGCTCTTGTAAAAGGAATGGCTCTGGCTGGTCATCTAGCAGTAGTGGGAGTCCCATCATTGGATATCGTGGCTGTTGCCCAACCGATAGCGGATAAACCACTCGTAGCAGTCTTACATGCGGGTCGCGGTCGGTTGGCAGCTGGTTGGTATCAAAATCATTCTGGAACCTGGATGGCAGATGGTAAATTAAGAATTCAGGGAGTCGAGGAATTAGCGGCCAGAATAAAATCTCCGACGATCGTATGTGGGGAGCTCACCGCAGAAGAACGCCGAATTTTGGGACGCAAACGAAAGAATGTAATCCTGGCTTCACCTGCACAAAGTCTAAGACGACCTTCTTTTCTGGCTGAATTGGGGTGGAATCGTTGGCAAAGGGGCGAGACAGATGATCCGGCAACCTTAGCACCTCAATATCTTCATTCTGATAATCCAAATCCACGAGGACTGATTTGAGTCAAATTACAATTCGGCTGATGCGAATGGAAGATCTGGATTCTGTGATGAGCATTGACGGCTTATCCTTCAGTATGCCCTGGCCTGCAAGCGCTTATCGGCATGAGCTGAGTAATAATCCAGCCGCGGAACTTTGGGTAGCTGAGAAAAAACTTCCAATCGATGGAGACAAGGTAATCGGTATGATAGTTGTCTGGTTGATTCTGGATGAGGCTCACATCGCAACTTTAGCAGTACATCCGGAATTCCGCGGAAAGGGGATTGGTTCTCAACTCCTTGAAGCTGCGTTGATCGAAGCAAGAAATAAGGGTGCCCGAGAAGCGATGTTGGAAGTGCGGGACAGCAATCATATCGCTCAAGCGCTTTACAAGGATTATGGATTCGAAGTAGTTCATCGCCGACCAAGATATTATCGTGATAATAATGAGGATGCACTATTGATGAACCTTAACAACTTAGATGATCTTAAGTTGAAAAGGGAAAAGATTTAGTATATCTCTCAAAAAATCATTCTTAAATGATCAAGATCAGCACTTCCAATATCCATTTATCCTTATCGATGAAAACACGAGAGGTGATTTGTGAATCCTGAAGATACCCTAAAAAAGGTGGCAGAGGAAGTATCAGAATGTAGTTTGTGCGAGTTGCATCATTCAAGGAAGCTAGCCGTACCAGGAGAAGGTCCTGTGAATTCTGAGATCATGTTTATAGGGGAGGGACCTGGATTTCATGAGAACGAGCAAGGACGACCATTTGTAGGAGCTGCAGGTAAATTCTTAGAAGAATTATTGGCGAGTATTAATCTGAGTAGAGAACAGGTTTATATTACTAATGTTGTGAAATGCCGACCTCCGGGTAACCGTGATCCCCAACCGATAGAAGTTGAAACTTGCACAACAACTTATCTTGATAGACAAATTCAAGCGATTAATCCAAAAGTAATCGTCACTTTGGGACGTTTTTCGATGAGTTTGTTCTTTGCGAATGCAAAAATAAGTCAGGTACATGGTCAGTCAATGCTTATGGACGGACGTGTCGTAGTGCCGATGTACCATCCAGCAGCAGCACTACACCAGGCCTCGTTGAAGCCTGTAATAGAAAATGACTTTGCAAAATTACCCCAACTGATCGCTGATGCTGGCGAACCGCCTGAAATTCAAATTCAGGAAGAAGAGGATAAACAAGATCCCGAGCAGTTAAGCCTTTTTTGAGGTCATTATGAACAATATAAGAGTTGATCTTGAGGGTAAAATCCGTGATCGTTCAGCACGAGTCGCCATCCTGGGACTTGGCTATGTAGGTTTGCCGTTGGCTGTAGTATTTGCAGAATCGGGTTATAACGTGATTGGTATAGAACCTGATGAACATAAAGTAGAAGAAATCAAACGTGGTCAGAGCTACGTCCAGGATGTACCCGATAAACAGTTAGCAAATCTGGTACGCACAGGTAAACTTGAAGCGACGACCGATTTCTCGGTGTTAGCTGATGCAGATGCGGTAAGTATCTGTGTTCCGACTCCACTGCGAAAAACTGGTGATCCTGATTTGTCCTTCATATTGGTAGCCGCTGATGAATTAGCTAAGTACATCCATCCTGGAGCCATTGTAGTTTTTGAATCAACCACATATCCGGGAACGACAAGAGAGATCTTCTTACCTAAGCTCACTGAAACCAGTGAATTAGAAGTAGGAAAAGATTTCTTTCTCGCCTTTTCTCCGGAACGGGTTGATCCTGGTCGAAAAGATTGGACCACATACAATACACCCAAGGTAATAGGAGGGATCACCCCAAATTGCACTGAAGTAGCATCGCTCTGGTATGAACAAGCTTTAGAAACAGTTGTACCGGTTTCATCTGCAGAAAGTGCCGAGATGGCAAAACTTCTCGAGAACACTTTTCGCATGATTAATATCGGCCTTGTGAATGAAATGGCGATCATGTGCGATCGTTTGGAAATGGATGTGTGGGAAGTGATCGATGCGGCAGCGACTAAACCATTTGGCTACATGAAATTTACTCCCGGTCCTGGATTAGGGGGGCATTGTATACCAATCGATCCACTCTATCTTTCATGGAAGTTGCGAGCACTCAACTACACAGCTCGTTTCATCGACTTGGCCTCGGAGATAAACACTGGCATGCCACGTTATGTGGTTGGAAAAGTACAAGATGCATTGAATGAACAGGCAAAACCACTTAAAGGCAGTCGAATTTTAGTTGTCGGGGCAGCGTACAAACCGAATGTAGACGATATTCGTGAATCCCCAGCCTTGGATATTATTGGATTACTACGCCAGAAAGGGTCTGATGTTGTTTATCACGATCCATATATCCAAAAGATCCAACACGATGATTGGTATTTGGAGAGCGTACCTGACATTTTGGAGAGCGCAGGCAATGCAGATTGTGTAGTGATTGTCACGGATCATTCATCGTATGATTATGCAGCCATCCTTCAGCATGCATCATTGATAGTCGATACACGTAATGCGCTTGGGGAAATGGGGCGAAGAAATCCGCAAGTAGTGAGATTGTAAGCACAGCGGATTCAGCAGATGAATAAGGGATTTAGGAGAGGGTAAAAAATATGGCGCGATATTTTCTCACAGGTGTTGCTGGATTCATTGCGGCTCGAGTCGCTGAATTTCTGTTGGATAGCGGGAATACTGTAATTGGCGTTGACAATATGAACGATGCCTACGATGTCCGCATGAAGGATTATCGTTTGGGAAAGTTGATCGATCGACAGGGTTTCAGTTTCTGGAAAGTGGATGTCTCAGATCGAGACGATTTGTGGAGAGTCTTCCAAACCGAGTTCGGTCAGAACGGAGACGTCCATTGTGATGCGATAATCAATCTGGCTGCACGCGCAGGGGTCAGGCAATCTGTTGAAGATCCTTGGGTTTACGTTGACACAAATATCACAGGGACATTGAATTTGTTGGAGTTGTGCCGCAGTTATGAGATAAATAAGTTCATCCTTGCATCTACATCTAGCACATATGGTTCTGAAGCACCACTTCCAACCCCTGAAACATCGAATACCGATCTTCCCCTCCAGCCGTACGCCGCCACAAAGAAGGGGGCTGAAGTCCTTGCTCATGCTTATCACTACCTGTATGGGATTGATGTAACGGTATTCCGTTATTTCACAGTCTATGGCCCTGCAGGTCGTCCTGATATGGTAATGTTCCGGTTAGCGAAATGGATTCATGAAGGAAAAACAGTGCGGGTGAATGGAGATGGAGAACAATCTCGTGGGTTCACGTACGTCGATGATATTGCGAGAGGTACGATACTAGGCTTAAAACCGCTCGGCTATCAGGTGATCAACCTTGGGGGACATGAAACAGTGAAAATTAATGAACTAATTAATCTATTTGAAAGTCTGATCGGTCAAGAGGCCCGCATTCAACATCATCCAGCTCATCCAGCTGACATGAGAGCAAATTGGGCAGATGTTGAAAAAGCTGATGAGCTCATTGGTTGGCGACCTGAAGTATCATTGCGGGAGGGGATCGCTAACCTGATAACATGGTACCAGGCTGAACGCGCCTGGGTGAGCCAGATTCAAATCGATTAGATAACAGGATCAAGACTGGTCAACTCGTATGTCTGAAAACCCAGCGAATTGGTTGGGCGGTGTTTTTCAACGCTTGTTTAGAAACGAATTAATCCGCCGGGTGGTCAAAAATTCTGGGTATCTATTTAGCGCGACGGGTATTTCAGCAGCACTGAGTATGCTGCAAAGCATCCTGGTTGCTCGTCTTTTAGGTGTAACTGATTTTGGTATTTTAGGCACAATAACATTGTTTGCCAGTTTGATAAACAAGTTCGCTTCATTTAGAATGAGCGAACTGGTGGTCAAATACGTGGGGCAATATTCGGTTGAAGGCGATGAACGCAGGGCAGCTGCGGTCTTCAAGTCTGCTGGTATCCTGGAAACATTGACATCGTTATTTGCGTTTGGATTAATCTGGTTGTTAGCCCCCCTGGGAGCCCGTTATATAGCCAAAGACATCACAACTACATACTGGTTTATCCTATACGGCCTGATTGTTTTGGCCAATTTTATGGCAGAAAGTTCGACTGGTTTAATGCAGATTTTTGATCGTTATAAAATAATAGCAGGGATTACGATCGGACAGAGTTTGCTGACACTGGGGATAATTGTTTATGTTTACATCAATCAAGGTGGACTTTTCGAAGTTGTGGTGGGTTACATGGTTGGAAAAATCGCAGCTGCGCTGGCACTTGCGATTGGTGCTATCTTCATCGCAACAAGTCATTGGGGTCCTGGATGGTGGCGGGCGCCCATCAGCTTATTGCGCGATCGGACGCGTGAATTGGTTCGCTTCGCAGTCAGCACGAATATCAGTGCCACGATAAACCTGGTTAATAAGGACGGTGAATTGTTATGGGTGTCAGCGTTAACTGGTCCAACGCAGGCAGGATATTATAAGCTGGCTTTAAGCTTGGCGAACCTTATCCAATTACCGATAAGCCCATTGCCACAAGCGACATACCCCGAGCTTTCCCGGGAAGTGGCAGGTGGTAATTGGGGGAACTTGCGTTATATATTGCGCCAAGGATCCAGGATGGCTCTGGCGTACTCCGCTCTCGCAGGGATATTCTTGCTCATTTTCGGTCGACCTCTGATTGCCTTCTTCTACACTCCAGAGTTCTTACCAGCTTATCCTGCCTTGCTCATTCTGATGGTGGGATTGCTCGTGGCCAATACGTTTTATTGGAACCGGATCGCATTATTATCGCTTGGTCTTGCAGATTATCCGGCGAAGGTGAATTCAATCGCTGCAGTGCTGAAAGCGATCGGGCTTTTCACCATTGTTCCCATATTCGGATATCTTGGAAGCGCGGCACTATTATCTAGTTACTATATCTTCTCCATTTCGATAAATGTGCGTAAAACCTTCTCCGAGTTGAAGCTGCGCCAGAGCAGAGACAGATGAAAATCGCCATAATTGCGCCAACAAATATCCCCGCGCTGCGAGCCAATACATTGCAAGTAATGAAAATGGCGCAGGCCTTTGTCAGTATAGGTCATGAGGTGCGCCTTGCAGTTCCATTGGATACGGACAGCAAAAGATCTGTGGACTATCGATGGGGTGATATCGCTCATCATTATGGTTTGTCAAACGAATTTCAAATAGATTGGTTGCCGACGAATCGAAAATTTAGGAAATATGATTTTGCCTGGCGCGCAGTGCAGTGGGCAAGATTATGGAAGCCAGACTTTGTTTATACTCGTCTTCCCCAAGCTGCGGCATTAAGTGCGCAGCGTGGTTCAAGTACGATCCTTGAAGTTCATGATTTCCCCAAAGGGAAGTTCGGATCGAGATTATTCAAATGGTTCCTTACTGGGGAAGGCGCTATTCGGATGGTTGTAATATCAAAATCTTTAGCTTTAGATTTGGATAAAGAATACAGAGTGCCAGCTGACCCATTATTTACATTGATCCTTCCCGATGGGGTTGATTTGATACGCTTTTCAGACTTACCAACTCCACTACAAAGTCGAGCAAAGCTTATCTCCAAGCTCGAAGCATACCTTGACCAGTCTAATTCTCATTTTTTCCCTGATAAATTCACTGCAGGCTATACTGGTCATCTATATCCAGGTAGAGGTATAAATTTGCTGCTCGATATTGCGGAGAGATTGAAAGATATGAACTTTATCCTTGTCGGTGGTGAATCCTCTGACGTCCAGCGAGTTCGAGAAACAGCTCAAAACCGAGGTCTCAGCAATGTAACTGTTACCGGCTTTATCCCGAATGCTGAATTGCCTTTGTATCAGGCAGCATGTGATGTGTTGCTTATGCCTTACCAGCGACAGGTAGCAGCTTCGTCAGGTGGAGATATCTCCCGTTATCTCAGTCCAATGAAGTTATTTGAATATCTGGCTGCTGGAAGGGCGATCTGCTCCAGCGATTTACCTGTATTGCGCGAAATCCTTTCGGAAGAGATTGCAGTACTCATTCAACCTGATGATATTACCGGTTGGGTGGGTGCTTTGCGAAATCTGCGAGAAAATCCCAAGCGTTGGGCTGAATTGGCTGAAAATGCACGGCAGACCAGTAGTCAATACTCCTGGGACTCGCGGGCAAAAAAAATATTAGAAGGAATATAAGCAGACAGACCCGATTGGATATCCATCAGTTGTGATGAGAGCAATGAAATTCAAATGAGCAGTAATAGATTTCATTTAAGAAATGTATCTAAGTTATGGATACTTCTCCTGGTCATTATCGGCTTGTTCGGAGTATCTCTCCTCCTTGCCTGGGCTTCTTCCGGATTTGGGAGTATTCAGAATTGGTGGCCATTCTTACTGATTGTATTTTTCGGCGCGGGGATTATGTCACTGGGTTGGTTGGGGGTAAAGGCGGATAAATCATTTAAAGTCCCGAAATGGTTGGGGTTTTTGATCATCGGTGCAGCATTAATTCGCCTATTAGCTGGCGTGATCTGGTTCGTTGGACTACCCGATTGGGGTTATGGATCGGATGTCGAGCAGGCAGGGTATATCATGGCCGATGCCCATGCCAGGGATATTCCAGCCTGGGAACTGGCTCAAACTTCAAAACCTTTGTTGACCTCCATCACAGAATATCGAAAAGTTGATCAGTATGGAGGAATGATCTTCCTGAGTGCTTTGGTTTACAGATATCTTGGTGGGGATCAACATCAACCCCTTCAAATAATCGTCCTCACCGCATCAATTTCATCTTTGGCGATTTTGTTCACCTGGGCGTTTGCCATGCGAGTGTGGGGAGACAAGGTGGCTTGGGTTGCTGCCTGGGTGTTGGCGATCTTTCCTGATGCGATCATCCTTGGTAGTTCCCAGATGCGGGAAGCATTCTTGATGACATTGGTAGCTGTTTCATTATATGGTTTAGTGCGCTTCAGGCAAGATCGATCATGGTCAGGTCTGGCCTGGTTGTTATTGGGTCTCTTATTCATGCTACCCTTTTCTCCACCAATAGCAGGTGTATTTGTCATCGCGACCCTGATACTTGCGTTATCGTTTGAGGGATGGGAGTTATTCCGCCAACCTCGATTTTGGATCCTTATCGGAGGAATAGCGGTAATTGCTGGGATAGGAATTTTTCTTGCCTGGGGAAGAATTGCACCAGAAGGAATAAATGATCCGATTTCTTTAGTGATTTGGTGGTTTAGACAATCTGCACGATGGCAAGCACTTTTCGTCAAACGATCATCTACACTAATTAGAAAAATATTCAAGGTCACCCCAGATTGGTCACATGTTCCGATCCTAATGTTTTATGGAGTGCTGCAGCCATTTCTTCCAGCAGCTATCCTGGATCAAGGAATACAAGTTTGGAAGGGGATCGCTATCTGGCGTTCAATCGGTTGGACGTTAATGTTGCCGTTTTTGTTGGTCGCCCCGCTGTATGTTTGGGGTCGAAAGCAGGGAAAGAGGTTAGCACTCGGATTGACTCTCGTCGTCTGGACAGGAATTTTGATCGCATCCTTACGGAGTGGCGGAGATCTTTGGGACAACCCACGCTACAGGTTAATTTTCATCAGTATGCAAGCAGTGTTAGTCGCCTGGGTCTGGTTTGAACAGCGGCAAAGTAGAAATCCCTGGTTGGCACGTATGGTTATCGGTTTGGCAATTTTTTTGGCCTGGTTTGTACCCTGGTATCTGCAACGGTTTGAATATATCTCTTGGCCAATAATCGATATCTTTAAGACGATAGGCTTAGGAATAACAAGTGTAATTCTGGTGTTTATCTGGACCTTTGTGAGGGGGATAAGTATGAATAAGGACTACCAAACACAGGACAACCAAAAATCCAATTGAACTTAATTAACATAATTACATCAAAATGGGGGAATCCGATAACCAAGAATGGGTTATAATTCAACAATTGAATTTTAGAGATAGGAGATATTTTATGGCGACTGCGATTATCACCGGGATCACGGGCCAGGATGGTTCTTATTTGGCTGAATTTTTGCTTGGGAAAGGGTACGAAGTAATCGGCATGGTTCGCCGGTCCAGTACTGTAACTTTTGAAAGGATCAACCATATCCAGGACGATATCACTATTATTCAAGGTGATTTGCATGACCAAAGCTCACTGGTTGATGTGATAGAACGTTATCGACCTGATGAAGTTTACAATCTGGCTGCACAGTCATTTGTGCCAACATCGTGGAATCAACCTGTACTCACCGGTGAAGTGACCGCATTAGGTGTGACCCGTCTATTGGAAGCGATTCGTTTAATCAATCCTCAAACTCGGTTCTACCAGGCATCATCGAGTGAAATGTTTGGCAAGGTGCGGGAAGTACCTCAAAATGAAGGGACACCTTTCTATCCAAGAAGTCCTTATGGGGTGGCGAAGGTTTACGCACATTGGATCACGGTTAACTATCGTGAATCTTATGATCTCTTTGCTGTGTCCGGGATCCTGTTTAATCACGAAAGCCCCCGTAGAGGATTGGAATTTGTAACCCGCAAAATCAGCAATGGGGTGGCCCGGATTCGCTTGGGGTTGGCGAAAGAGCTGAGGTTGGGAAACCTTGAATCTCGCCGGGACTGGGGATATGCAGGTGATTATGTGGAAGCAATGTGGTTGATGTTGCAGTATGAAGCACCAAAAGATTTCGTTATCGGGACAGGCGAAACTCACTCTGTACGTAAATTATGTGAATTGGCATTCAATCATGTTGG
>JBFFIU010000015.1:0-26030 GCA_041556275.1 Anaerolineales bacterium
AAATACTTTTCGTGATCCCTACGAAAGATAGAGCTATAGAAAAACCCCTTCCCGATTGCTGCGCAGTCACCCTTCCTACCTTGCCTCCGCAAGGTACAGGCTCTTTTGAAGGGGAAGGGTCGGGGATGGGGTTGACTGTTCTCCACAATTCTAGAAATATTTCCACCTCCCACGATTTCTCTCTCAACAGAAGGCAACCAATCAGGCGCTCACCTTTCGAGTATAATCCCCCTATTATGAGAAAAAATAACCGGGAGGTATATCAATGAACTTTGCCAGTGTGCTTCAGGGATTCGTAGGCCTCTTGTGGATCCTCGTGATCGGCCTGATCGTGCTGACCGTCGTACGCGCCGCCCGCGGTTATAAGGTCAGGACCCTGTCAATATCGATTCTAGTCATCGCCATCTTAGCTGTTGTCTTGACCACCATCAGTGCCGGGCTGGTTTTCATTCAGCCCGAAGAGCGCGGCGTCGTCATCTCCGCCATCGCCGATGAGGGGTACCGACAGGAGCCGCTCCAACCCGGTCTCAACTGGATCATCCCCTATTTCGAATCGGTCGTCCGCTACCCGATCTCCAGGCAGACTTACACCATGTCTATCGCCCCCGCTGAGGGCCAGATTCAAGGCGACGATTCCGTGGCCGCCCGCACCTCGGACGGCCAGGAGATCTTCATGGACGCCTCGGTGATTTACGCCATCGATCCTTCCCAGGTGGTCATGGTGCATATCGATTGGCAGAATCGCTACACACAGGAGCTGGTACGGCCTCTGTCACGCGGTGTCATCCGCGATGCGGTCTCCCAGTTCGGCGTCGAGGAGGTCGTCAGTACCAAGCGCTTCGAATTGCAGCAGTTCATCACCGAAAATTTGTCTGCCATGCTGGCGGATAATGGCCTGCGGCTGACCGATTTCGTCTTGCGTAACATCCAGTTCTCGCCTGAATACGCCGCCTCCGTCGAGCAGAAGCAGATCGCCGAACAGCTGGCCCAGCAGGCTGCTTTTGTCGTTGATCAAAGACGTCAGGAAGCAGAGCAAGCTCGCCAGGTCGCGGAAGGACAGGCGGATGCGGCCGTGATCCGCTCCAAAGGTGCTGCAGAAGCCCGCTTGATCGAAGCCGATGCCGAGTCCAGATCCTTGCTGTTGGTCCAGCAGGCGTTGGAAGATAATCAGGAACTGCTGACCTACACCTATATCACCAAGATCGCTCCCGGTGTCCAGGTTATGCTGCTGCCGAGCGACAACCAGTTCCTCTTCCCGCTGCCCACCCTAGAGCCTGGCTCTAATCTTGTCCCCACTCTGCCCACACCTGTACCCACCCCTCTCCCTACTCCGCTACCTACTCCGGAGACCTCCCCTTAAAATGATGTCCACCGCCACGCCCTCCGGGCGCCAGATTCGCCTGACCAGCCTATCCAGCTGCGCCGGTTGAGCTTCGAAACTCAACGCGGAAACGCTGGCGCAGGTCTTGCGTCCCATCGAAAACATCTTCCCATCCACGGATTACCCCGACCTGCTCGTCGGTCTCGGTGAGCCGGACGACGCCGCTGTCTGGCGCTTAGACGAAGATCGTGCCCTGGTCGTGACCACTGACTTCTTCACCCCGGTGGTCGACGATGCATATGATTACGGAGCCATCGCAGCGGCCAACAGCCTCTCCGATATCTATGCTATGGGTGGCAAACCTTTCCTGGCCTTGAATGTGGCTGCCTTGCCGCCCGATCTCCCACCGGAGGTTTCAGGAGAAATCCTGCGCGGGGGCGCAGAAAAAGCACGTCAGGCTGGGGTTGTGATCGCCGGTGGGCACACCGTCCAGGATAAGGAACCCAAGTATGGCTTGATCGCCCTCGGTTTCATCGATCCTGCCAAGATGATCACCAAGAGTGGAGCCCAGGTTGGTGATAAGCTTGTGATCAGCAAACCGCTGGGATTCGGCACCACCACCACCGCCCTCAAGAACGGAAAGGCGGACCCCAATGATGTGGCTGAGGTAGTGGAATGGATGCAGCGGCTCAATAAGGGAGCTGCAGAATTGGCTGAGGAATTCGAAGTGTGTGGTGGCACCGATATCACCGGATTCGGCTTGTTGGGGCATGCTTACGAAATGGCTTCCGCATCTGGAGTTGGATTGCGCTTTTCTTATGGCAAAATTCCCATTTTGGCTGGCGCGCGGCGTTACGCCCAGGAGTGGATCTTCCCGGGTGGTTCCACCGACAACCGGGCTTTCTTTGGTTCTCATGTCAAATTTGACCCGCAGATCGACGAGCCGTCCCAGATGCTGCTGTTCGATGCCCAGACCAGTGGTGGGCTCTTACTTTCCGTTGACCCTGAGAATCTGGAACCCATGCTGGCGCGCGCTGCCGAAACCGAAGAGACACTATGGCAGGTGGGCGAGGTGGTCGCCGGAGAGGGGATTGAGGTCACCAATTGAATCCTGATCTATCTGTAGCCAGATCTTTTGCAGAATCACATCACTAGGGAAGCGTTCCCCTCAAGAACCTGCTTGCCCCTATGATGTCAGGGAGGACAATCATTACCCCAACTGATCAAAATCAAATGCAATTTAATTCCCGCCGCTCTCCGGTGATCGGGAAGCGCGGTATGGTTGCCACCTCCCAACCACTGGCGGTGGCTGCAGGCCTAGAGATCTTAGCCCAAGGCGGTAACGCCACGGATGCTGCCGTGGCGACAGCCGCTGCGCTGAACGTCACTGAACCGACCTCGACTGGCATCGGTGGTGATTGCTTCGCCCTGTACTTCAACGCCGCCGACCGCCGGGTCAGCGCGCTGAACGGATCGGGGCGCGCCCCAGCACAGCTGACCCTGGAACGTCTTGAAAGGGAAGGCATCCAGGGTGAACTGCCTCCCTTCCACCCATACACCATCACTGTTCCGGGCGCTTGCGCTGGATGGTGCGATCTGGTCGAGAGATTCGGTCGCCTGGATATATCCCAGGTGTTGGCTCCCGCCATTCGACTGGCAGAGGAAGGTTTCCCGGTTGCTCCGATCACAGCTCATTTTTGGGCGCGCGGCGTCGATCGTCAGCTGCGTAACGCTCCGGGTGGTTTTGAGCTGACTATCGATGGTCGTGCCCCTTTGCCCGGAGAGATCTTCCGTAATCCTGGTTTAGGGCGTACCTTGCGCGCTGTCGCTGAGGGTGGCAAGACCGCTTTTTACCAGGGAGAGATCGCTGAAAGTATTGCAGAAGTTGTGAACCGGTCCGGCGGCTGCCTGAGCGCAGAGGACCTCGCAGCCCATAACAGCTCCTGGCAGGCACCTATCAGCACAACCTATCATGATCTCAGGATTTGGGAATGTCCGCCAAATGGTCAGGGATTGACCGCATTATTGGCGTTAAACATCTTAGAAGGTTTTGATCTGGCCGATATCCCACCCCTATCAACGCGACGCCTGCACCTCGAGATCGAAGCCTTGCGCCTGGCCTTTGCCGATACACGCTGGTTTGTCGCCGATCCTGGTTTCAATCCCGCCCCGCTAGATGCGCTGTTGTCAAAAGAATATGCCAACGAACGTAGACAATTAATTGATCCATCGCGGGCGACGCTTGACCAGCAAAGAGGTTCGCCGACCAGCAGCTCAGACACAGTCTATTTGAGTGTGGTCGATGGCAACGGGAACGCCTGCTCCTTTATCAATAGCAACTATATGGGCTTCGGAACCGGCATCGTCCCACCTGGCTGGGGCTTCACCCTGCAGAATCGCGGCCACAACTTCAGCCTGGATCCAAGACATCCCAACGCGCTCGTCCCTGGGAAACGACCATACCATACGATCATTCCCGCCCTGGCTACAACATCAGAACCAAAGGGGAGTGAGGAGCTGTACGCCAGCTTTGGGGTCATGGGCGGCTTTATGCAGCCCCAGGGTCACCTGCAGGTCGTGATTAACATGGTTGCTGATGGTCTCAACCCGCAAGAAGCGCTCGACCAGCTGCGCTTCTGCATCACCGGTGGAGAGGCCGCCGGAGATATCGCCTTGGAAGAAGGCATCGATCCTGAAGTAATCGCTGAATTAGGGGCAATGGGGCATCCGGTTGAGCGTGTCAGCGGGCACGGAAGAGCGCTCTTCGGCCGCGGCCAGATCATCCGCAGAGACCACCAGACAGGGGTCTTGTGGGGTGGCAGCGACCCGCGTGCAGATGGCTGCGCGATGAGCCTTTAGCCTGGAAATAGGATTGGGTCTCGCATGATATAATCAACTCCGCTGAGTGGGAATTTCCATACTCGTATAATTAAGCATTTAGTAAAATCAAATCGAAAGGAGAGCTGACCATGTTAATCAGCAAAGAATTAGAAGCTGCTATGAACCAGCAGATCGGTCGTGAGTTCGGAGCCAGCTTGCAGTACGTCAACATCGCCACTTATTTTGATTCCGATAGCTTGCCTGAACTGGCTGCCTTCTTCTACCGCCAGGCGGATGAAGAGAAAATGCATGCCATGAAGTTCGCCCATTATATTGTTGAAGCTGGCGGACAGGTACACATCCCGGATGTGGCTGGTCCCAAGCACGATTTCGCCTCCGCCAAGGAAGCCGCGCAGGCTGCGCTCAACTGGGAGGTGGATGTCACCAACCAGATCAACGCTCTGATGGACCTGGCTATAGAACAGAACGATCACATCGCGCAGGATTTCCTGCGCTGGTTTGTGTCTGAACAGCTTGAGGAAGTCTCTACGATGGATACATTACTCCAGGTTATCGCTCGTGCCGGGGATAACATGTTGTGGGTGGAGGATTATCTGGCCCGCACACCAATCGTAACTGAGGGTCATGGCGGCGAGTGATAGCGATCGCCAGCCGCTAAATTAAGACATAAAACGGGTGGCAGCTGGAATTCCAGACTAAGCCACCCGTTTTCCTATTTAACCTCAGATCGCGAAGGTTATCATGCAGTGATCGAATAGTTTATAACCTGTCTTTTCAGATCCTTGTGGTTCAACGAATGCATTAAATAAATATAGTCTTATCCAGCGCAATTAAACGGGAGCTCGTTGCGCTAGCGGATGAAGGACGCCTTCACTCCGCCAGCTTGAGCGCCTTGAAAGCTTCAACTTGAGCCGTGATGGCGCGCTCGGTAGGCAAGCGCTCGGCGCTGGATGCGCCGTAGAAACCAACAATCCCCGGCATTTTCTTCAGGGCTTCTCCGACGTTATCTGGTTCATCAAACGGACCGCCGTGGCAGATCACCATCAAATCCTTTCTGATCCCCCAGGCGACCTCCGCCATTTCCATGACTTTATCGCTCGCCTGGTCGAGGGTCAGCGCCGCTTTCGCGCCGATCGTCCCGGCGGTGGTCAATCCGACGTGGGGAACGAGCAAATCAGCCCCAGCTTCCGTCATCGCCCTGGCTTCATCCACGTTGAACACATAGGGGGAGCTGAAAAGATCCAACTCGTGTGCAGTTCGGATCATCTCCACCTCCTTGTCATATCCCATTCCAGTGGCCTCCATGTTGTCGCGCATCACCCCGTCAAATAAGCCAACGGTTGGGAAATTCTGCACTCCTGAGAATCCCGCCTCTCGAACCTGCTTGAGGAAGACGGGCATCAGGCGGAAAGGATCGGTGCCATTGACGCCTGCCAGGACCGGCGTGTTCTTTACCACTGGCAGAACTTCCCCAGCCATCTCCATTACGATCGCGTTCGCATCCCCATACGCGAAGAGCCCGGAAAGGGAGCCGCGTCCAGCCATACGGAAACGTCCGGAGTTATAGATAATTATCAGATCAGTTCCCCCAGCTTCCTCGAACTTAGCCGATATACCTGTACCTGCACCAGTGCCGATGATTGGTTTACCCGCCTCCACCTGCGCTTTGAGCCGGGCAAGGATTTCTTGTCGCGGTATCGCCGTCATTATCGCTAACCTCCTTTACTCTGCAAGCATTTCTAGTAAGGTCTCAGCTACCTTACCAGAGAATTCAGGCGCATTGATATCAAAGTCCATTTCGGTGACCGGAATATCGCTGCGCAAGTTTTTCTTGAGCGCAATGATGAACGCCTGGTTAGCCTCAGGCCAGTAAAATATCTCGCCTTTCAGATCGATTTGGGAAAATCCCTTTAAAGGGATCAAAACAGCTACTGGACCTGAGGTCGCATTCAGCTTCTCGGCGAATATCTCTCCCATTTGCTGGTTTTCCTCGGGCGTAGTGCGCATCAAGGTGACATTGGGATTCCATTCGTAAAAAATACGCTCCTTGTATTTCTCTGGCACAGTGTCGCGGGCCCAGAAATTACACATATCAATGCACCCAGGAACCACGACTTGAGGGATGCCCATCCTGGCGGCTGCCTCTAAACGGTTTGGGCCTGCGCTCAGGACACCGCCACAGATTTCATCTGCCCACTCGGTAGTGGTGATATCCAGCAGTCCGGCAATATACTTATCCGCGATCAGGGCTTCCATTGTGCGCCCACCGGTGCCGGTAGCATGGAAGACCAGGACTTCGTAGCCTTTGGATTCTATGATCTGGCGAGCATGATCGACTGCCGGTGTTGTGTTGCCAAACATCGAAGCCGCCACGAGAGGTTTATCATCTGCCGGGGAGAGTTCACCAGTCACCATACCGCAAATAGCTCCTGCGGCGTTGGTATAGATTCGGCGGCTGATCCGGTTTACCCCGGCCACATCTACCACAGAGGGCATCATCGTGATATCTGTCGTGTCCACATAAGGGCTGGTGTCTCCGGAAGCCAGTGTGCTGACCATCAGTTTGGGAAAACCGACCGGTAAAGCGCGCATGGCACTTGTCCCAATCACCGTACCGCCTCCCCCTCCCATCGAGATGATCCCGTTGATTTCACCCTCGGCATATAGCTGCCTCACGATCTCAGCCACGCCCCTAGTCATCACCCCCATAGCCTCTCCTCGATCGCGCTTTGCCACCAATTCCTCGATACTTTTCCCACCAGCCTGTGCTACTTGTCCGCGGGAGATATCCGGCTCCATATAAGGCTCACCAAGGACTCCTGTATCGATAAGCAGTGTACTGGGGCCGCGTAGTTCGATCTCTCTCTTTAAGAACTCAAATTCCAGCCCTTTGGTATCCAGAGCACCAACTATGGCGATCTTCTTCATTGATCCTCCTCACCACAAATTCCAAATGAGTACTGATCTTGACAGCATAAATGTGGCATCTCTGTCTTGAGATGCCACATTTCTCGCAACTTTAATTCCACATCTTTAGCTAGGAAACCGACTCGACGCTCACTTCCGGGAAGAACTGGCGAATAGTCCCTTCGACCCAGCCATGCAAGGTGCTCGGCAATAATGGGCAGCCTAGACATGCTCCCCCTAATTTTACTTGGACCACCTTGCCGTCAAAGTCGATCATCTCTACCGACCCGCCATGGTATTGTTCAATATAGGCACTCAGACGAGAGACGAGGGCTTGCATACGTTCTTCAGCAGTGGCTTCAGGCAAGTTATTATCGGCATCCATCTCCTATTTCACCTCCTGATGAACCCTATTCCGCAACCCATTTTCAAGCAACTCCAGGACTTGCGGATGACTAGTCTGCAGCCGCTGCGCCACAACATCTGCCAGGCGATCGACGAATAGGTTGCCTGTTTCGGGTTGTTGAGCGCATAAAGATTGCAAATCCGAGCCGCGCACCCGCAGCAATTGGGTGTAATCGCTACATATCCCTGCTGAGGTGTAGCTGCGTCTGCCAATTACGGCTGACCAACCAACCATCCCGCCAGATTTGACGCGGGCGATCACTATGTCTTGATCATCCTCTGGTTTATAGTGGATTGCAACTTCTCCAGAGATCACCAGGTAAAAATAAATCGCCGGATCCCCTTGTTCAAAGAGAACCGTGCCTGCATGGCAATCGCTGCGTAAAAACAATGGGCGAAGTAAATCCTTTTGATCCAGGGTAAACCCATCGAAAAGAGGAAAATGATCGAGAATGTCTTTGGTCATTATAACCACCATTTCATTACTTACAATGTATCCTTTCAAAGATTAATCTCCAAGTGGCAAATATCCTCCAATTGCTGACAAAAATCACCTGCAAATGGACATTCTTCCTCTGCGAGTCTATTAATTTGATCGACCCGCCATAGGTCAAATGATCTTCTCCCGAAATCTGGTTAAGATCAACTGAACTTAGCGAACGCATTAAGCAAACCGCCCTCTCTAATCAGAGAGGGCGGTATTGATCACCAACAGTTTATTAATGGACTAACTCTGCGATTCTACCGGCTGAATTTCCTCTGCCGGGACTGCTTCACCGATGGGTTGAAAGACAAGCACCGCATTCTCCTCGTCTAAATCCACCAAAACCGTATTCCCAGCGCTGAATTCGCCGCTTAAAAGGCTCACTGAAAGTGGGCTTTCAACGTGTTTTTGCAGTGCCCGACGTAATGGTCTTGCCCCAAAGTCTGGGTCAAATCCCTCATCAGCTAGCCATTCACGCGCAGCTGGGGTCAATTCAACGGATAAATCTAATTCGCTCAAACGTTCCTGAATCTCTTTCATCTGCAAATCTACTATCAATTTCATCTGCTCGATAGTGAGAGACGAGAAAGTGATCACCTCATCAATGCGGTTGAGAAATTCGGGACGGAAAGTGTCCTTGAGGGCTTTATCGATTTTGTCAGAAGCTTCCCTGTCTTCGCCATCTTCGGAGCTCCGCATAAAACCTAACGTGCCGGATTTGCGAATGTATTCCGTCCCCAGGTTGCTGGTCATGATCAGCACCGTGTTGCGGAAGTTAACCACACGACCCTGTCCATCAGTTAAGCGACCATCATCTAAAATTTGAAGCAAAGAGTTCCACACTTCAGGATGTGCTTTTTCGATCTCATCAAACAATACCACCCGGTAAGGTCTGCGGCGAACAGCTTCGGTCAGCTGACCACCCTCTTCGTAGCCTACATAACCTGGAGGTGCGCCGAAAAGTCGTGAAACCGCATGTTGCTCACGGTATTCGCTCATATCTATGCGTACGATAGCATCCGGATCATCGAAAAGAAATTCGGCTAAAGCTTTGGCCAGCTCTGTCTTTCCCACTCCCGAAGGCCCAATGAAGATAAACGAACCTATTGGGCGGCGTGGGTCTTTCAGTCCAGATCGAGCGCGGCGAATGGCATCCGAGATCGCATGGATGGCCTCATCCTGCCCAATAATATCTTCATGTAGTCGTTCTTCCATTTGGAGCAATTTCTCAGACTCGGTTTCCATCATCTGGCTGATTGGTATTCCTGTCCACTGTGCTACTACCTCGGCAATATCACTCTCGTCTACGACTTCATCGAGCTCGTGTTCTGCTTCCCACTGATCGCGCAGTTCGTTGAACTCGGATTCGAGGCGCAGGCGTTCTGATTTCTTCTCCGCAGCACGCTCGTAATCGCGTTCTACTCCGGAGCGCTCCTCCTCAGCTGACAAACGATCTAGATCGCTTTTCATATCTTTCAAATTAGGCGGCAATGAATAGAGCGCCACACGCAGCTTGGCAGCCGCTTCATCCATCAGGTCAATGGCTTTATCTGGCAAATGGCGGTCGGTGACGTAGCGGTGAGACAAACGCGCCGAAGCGATCAAGGCTTCATCCGAGAAGCGAACTTTGTGATGGGCTTCGTAGCGGTCGCGCAGACCCTGCAGCATCTCTATTGTGTCCTCAACGTTGGGTTCTTCAACGTATACAGGTGCAAAGCGGCGTTCGAGGGCTGCATCTTTTTCGATGTGTTTATGATACTCGTCTGAAGTGGTAGCCCCAATGGCGTGCAGTTCGCCTCTCGCCAGGGCTGGTTTGAGCATGTTGGAAGCATCCATGGCACCTTGAGCGGCTCCTGCTCCAACCACTGTGTGCAGCTCATCGATGAACAAGATCACTTCACCTTCGCTGCGCTGGATTTCCTCGATGGCGGCTTTCAAGCGCTCTTCAAATTCACCTCGGAAGCGCGATCCAGCGATCATCGCTCCCAGGTCCAGGGCAACGACTCGTTTTCCAATTAGGATCTCTGGGACATCATTGGCGTCGATCTTTTGGGCTAAACCCTCCACGATCGCAGTTTTGCCCACACCAGCTTCACCGATCAAGACAGGGTTGTTTTTCGTGCGGCGGGAGAGAATGCGGATCACTCGCAGGATTTCTGCGTCACGCCCGATCACGGGATCCAGCTTTCCTTCCCGGGCCAGCGTGGTCAGATCGCGGGAGAACCTCTCCAGAGTGCGATAGCGTGTTTCAGCTTGTGGATCGGTCACCCGTTGACCACCCCGAATCTGCTGGATGGTATCGTTCACCCGTTCACGAGTTACCCCAGCACCCTCCAAAAGGCGCGCGGCTGGTGTGCTCCGCTCGCTGAGAATCGCCAAAAAGATGTGTTCAGTAGAGATATACTCGTCTTTCAAACGGTTGGCTTCTTCATTCGCCAGGTCGATTATGCGCTTGACGCGGGGGGTGATGAAGATCTGTCCCGCTCCTCCACCAAAAATATTCGCCTTTGGGCTGGTTCGCAAGATATAATCCAGGCGTTCAGTTAGAGCGCCCGCGTCTACCTTTAAGGTCTCTAAGATCTGCGATATCACTCCCTGAGGTTGTTCGATTAAAGCTAACAGAATATGTTCGGTGTCTATCTGATTGTGCCCATAACGCTGGATGATCTCCGCCGACCGCTGGGCGGCTTCCTGGGCACGTTCAGTAAACCGATCGAATCTCATCATAGTACTTTTACCTTCCTTTGGCAGGATACACTCTGCTAAAGGCATTATATCATCGCCAGAATTGATGAGATGGTAAGAAATATATATGAATCTGCAAGTACAGGACTAAGCCTAACCTGCTCTTTTGTGTAGGGCTGGGATCAGGGTGGTCGGGATGTTATCGTTGGGGAGGGTGTGATTGAAGGGGTCTGACTGGGTGTAGGTGTCAAGGTGACGATGGCGGTATACATCTGCGGCACCCACCCAGTTCGCTCTTCTGCATCCTGCACTTCTATCCAGACCAAACCGTTAACGATCTCAATACCATACAAAACGATCAGTTCGTCTCCTTGTCTCAAGACCCCGATGATCGGTCCTTCGGGGAATTGGCGCAGATGCAACCCGCGCCCCAGAGTATTGGCTACCCGGCCTAAAGAGGGCGTGGCGGTATTGGTGGGCGTGCTGGTCGCGGTTGGCGTGGCGGTGTTGGTCGGTGTTTGTGTGGGCGTGGCGGTATTGGTACTGGTGGGTGTGGCGGTCCGCGTTGGTGTAGGCGAAGGTCCTCTGGTTGGTGTCGGGGTTAAGGTCGGTGGAATTTTTGGATCCAGGCGCGATGCGATTACGCTGTTCATCACTAACTCAACCGGTTGTTGCAATCTTCCGGCGATCGCTTCCTGAAGCGCGATGCTGTCTTGGTAATAAAGGGGTCTGTTTGAACGTAAAGTCAGGTTCAAGCTAAGCACATCCCCCACTATGCGGAAGTTCATTTCCACTAATTCCGCATTAAGTGTTTTTTCCACCTCCTCCTGCACTAGTTCCTCGATCCTTGCTCTCTCAGTTGCATCTTGGACGAAATCTACACTGAGATAAGTCAGTGGCACCATCAGACTGATAGTCAAGAGAGCCGCGAAGATCAAACTGCGCGGTAGACGGTTCGCTTCAGTGATCGGTTTCGGACCAAAACCCAGGGCAAAAAAGACCAAGGTAGCAGCAAAAGCGATCGCAACAGTGTTGGTTACAAACAGCAAACTGGCACCCCCAGCTATATCCATGCGATCTAGTGCTAGCCCAATACCAACGGTGCACAGCGGCGGCATCAAAGCTGTGGCGATGGCAACCCCTGGCAAGGCTGACGATAAGTGAGGCTGAGCAAGCGCGTACGCCGCAGCGATACCCCCTGCCACAGCCACGGTTAAGTCGATGGGGCTGGGATTCGTGCGCACTAAAACCTCGCCAGGAATCTCCTGTAAAAGGAAGAAAGGTAAGTTTCGGTTCAGCAAAGTCCACAAAAAGGAGACGATGACCGCCACGATCGCTCCCTGGATCACTCCCAGAATAGAGTCGCGTAATAAGCGACCATCACCGGTAATGGAAGCCAACCCCATCCCCAGAATCGGCGACATGAGCGGAGCCACCAACATCGCTCCGATGATGATGGCTACTGAATTGGTCAATAAACCCATTGTGGCGATCGTACAAGAGAGAATGACGAGCAGGAAGAAATCAAAGTCAGGATGGGAGGATTCTCGCAATCTGACCTGAACCTCCCCGCGACGTTCCCTATCGATCGGGCGAGTGATCCTCCTCCAAAAATGAAGGATGCGGACACGCAAAGAAGGGGGAGGTTGCGAATTATGGGTGGTCATCGGGGAAAGGATATTTTACTGGTAGATTCGATCACCTGTGTCCAAGGATCGGGTGTGGCTGGTATGGTTCTTCCAACATTTGTAGCTCTTCCTCACTCAATTCGATATCCAATGCAGCCACATCTTCTTCCAGGTGACGCATTTTACTGGCTCCGATGATCGGAGCGGTCACACCAGGTTGATGCAACAACCAGGCCAAAGCGATTTGGGAGGATGTGACCTCCCTATCTCTGGCAAGTTCGACAACACGCTCTACAACTGTGAAGTCGCTTTCCTGGTAATACATCTGGTGGGCAAACTCATCGATTTTGGCTCGCGCAGTCTCCCCCCAGTCCTGATGCGATCGATTACCACTTAAAAAACCGCGTGCCAACGGGCTCCAGGGGATCAACCCCACACCCTCAGATCGACAGAGCGGTATCATCTCGCGCTCCTCCTCACGGTATACCAGATTATAGTGGTTCTGCATCGAAATGAAGCGGGACCAGCCATGTAAATCAGCCAGGTAAAGCGACTTGGTGAACTGCCAGGCGTACATGCTGGACGCGCCGATATAGCGCACTTTTCCAGATTTGACTACATCATGCAGGGCTTCGAGTGTCTCTTCGATTGGCGTCTGCGAATCCCAGCGGTGGATCTGGTACAGGTCAATATAATCTGTACCCAAGCGGCGCAAGGAATCATCAACAGCGTTCATGATATGCACCCGGGAGAGTCCACCTTGATTCGGTCTCTCCCTCATCGGAAAAAAAACCTTGGAGGCAATCACCACTTCATCTCTCCGGGCGAAATCCTTCAAGGCACGTCCTAAAATCTCTTCACTCACACCGAGTGAATATGCATCTGCACTATCATAGAAGTTAATCCCCAACTCAAGCGCGCGTTGGATGAAAGGGCGTGATTCTTCCTCATTCAGCACCCATTTGCGCCAATCGGAGGAGCCATATGTCATCGTGCCTAAGCATATCCGGGAGACTTTCAATCCACTCTTGCCTAAGTTTACGTATTGCATTGTTCTTCCCTTCTAAATTTGTGCTGAATCTCATAGATGTTCGCCTTCATCTGATCTCCATTTCCAGCTCCGAGATCACCTTGAGGGTCACATCTGCGGCCTGGGCTAATGTGGCAGCATCGAAAGCAAATTTAGCGCCGGCGGTCTCATATAATTGACCAAGCGTCACACTCGAACCCAATGACAGCGCCTGGCGATAAGCGGCAACTGCCCCAGCCTGGTCATTGAGGGCATTTCGCCAGATCTGGATCGCGCCCAGCTGTGCCAGACCATATTCGACGTAATAAAGTGGTTCTACAAAGATATGCTCTTTACGCTGCCAGCCAGTCATTTTTTGCGCTTCCAAACCACTCCAATCTACAACAGGCATGAATTCGTCCCAGAGCTGTTCCCATTTTTGATCGCATTTATCCGGATGTATGACATCTCCCGAGTTTTCGTATCCCCATTGCTGAAAAGCATCTACAACTGCCATATAGGGCCAGAAAAGAACCAGCTTTTCCAGGAATTGGATTCGGGCGCGGGCAGCTTGCTCACGGTTATAAAAGCCGTCTTCAGCATCCGTTAAATATCGCCCGGCCAGCAGCTCCATCGCAGTCGAAGCCACTTCGGCAAACTCTATCGGCACTTCGAGGAAGAAGTAGGGCAGATGACTGCACTCAAAAACATGGAATGCATGCCCGCCCTCATGCAGCAGAGTCTGTACATCATCGTGAATGCCAACTGCGTTCATGAAGATGAAGGGGTGCCGGGCAGCCTGGTAGTGGTTGCAGTAGCCGCCAGGGGCTTTCCCTTTGCGGTTATCCAGGTCAAGCAATCTCTCACCGCGCATGATCTCAAAGTACTGACCGAGCTGTGGATCGACCCGCTGAAAAATCTGGAAACTCTTGCTCTCCAATTCAGATACAGAATTAAATGGTTGCAGGGGTTGTCTCCCGAATGGATCAACCTCAAGATCCCAGGGTCTCAGGGAATTTACTCCCAGTCGCTGGCGGCGCTTCTCGAATATCGATCGGGCAGCTGGCACGATCACCTCTTTAATGGCCTGACGGAATTGAGCACAATCATTGGGGGTGTAATCGAACCGCAACAACTCTTTCCAACGGTAAGTACGGTAGTCCAAGCCTGCATTCGCTCCAATTCGGAAGCGTAAAGTAAGCAACTTGATCCATAACTCGCCGATCATCTCCCGATCCTGGAGTTGGCGATCAGCTGCCAATCGCCAGGCGCTTTCTCGCCGATCACGGTCAGGTTCCTGGTAAACAGGCAGGAGTTGCGGCAGGGTAACCTCTGTCCCATCCCAAATGACGGTTTGAGCCCCGATGATCTTGTCATATTCAGATTGAAGTTTCTTATCCTGGCTGAGCAGATCCAGATTTTCTTCTCTAAACATGTCCGCCTGGGTACGCAAATCGCGCAGAGGTATCTCATAACCGGTCGGTTCCATGCCGCTGGCGAGTAGTTTCTCTTTTAGTTTTTGCTCCTCCAATTTATAGCTTGGACGGATCTGGTCCAAGAAGCGACCGTAACGCTGAGCGGAGGCCTCGTCGGTTGTGTCAATTGTGGTCGCATCATATAAACGCCAATATGACTCATCCATGAGTTTGCTCAACTGTGACCAATCGTCCAGCCAGGCTGATAAGCTGCCCTCGTTGAGGGGACGGTTGACCAGGTCTTGGAAGTATGGTTCTATTTGCGACCAATCCCATTCTAATAAGGGAATTGCATTATCGGGTAGTGATGAAAACATAAGCACTTATCCAAGAGTACATAATCACCTGCATAATTTCACCTGGAAGTGGAACCCGCACTGTAGGTTGCAGGATTGATTGTAATGTATATCAATCTTAGGATACAGCATCAATTTTGGGTTGCCTGGTATGCCAGGATGTTGCCTGCTGGTAAGCATGAGCGACCTTGAAAAGAATCTCTTCCTGGAAATGGGCAGCCATCAGCTGCATCCCAACTGGTAATCCCTGCTGATCGAAACCAACTGGAAAAGTGATCCCGGGCACACCGGCCAGATTCGCCGGTAGGGTAAATATGTCCTCCAGGTACATGGAAAGTGGATCATCGCCATGTTCACCTATGCGGAATGCCGTGGTGGGGGCAACGGGTGCGGCGATAACATCCACCTGCTTAAAGGCAGTCTCGAAATCCCCCTTAATCAGCGTGCGCACCTTTTGTGCCTGTCCATAATAAGCATCATAATAACCGGCGGAGAGGGCATAGGTTCCCAGCATGATCCTGCGCTTCACCTCGGGGCCGAATTTACCTCCCCGGGTTTTGCGGAATATATCCCACATCTCATCCCCAGCGATGCGGGGGCCATAGCGAATGCCATCATAACGAGCCAGATTTGCAGAAGCCTCAGCAGGGGCGATCAGATAGTAGACCGGTAGGGCATGTTCAGTGTGGGGCAGGTTGATCTGCTCTAGCTGTGCACCTAAGGATTCCAACGTCTTGATTGCCGCCCGAACCCACTCCTCAACCTCCTTTTGAATTCCGGCGACAAAATACTCACCAGGTACGCCAACCCGGAGACCTCGTAAAGTATCACTCCCCAGATCTGATTTGCCATTGATTTGCAGCTCGATCGATGGGACCGGGAGGTCTACCGTTGTGGCATCTAAAGGATCACTGCCCGCGATGCTTGTATATATTGGCGCTATGTCTGCTGCGCTTCGCCCAAAGGCGCCAACCACGTCCAAGGAGGAACCATAAGCCACTAATCCATACCGTGAGACCCGACCATAGGAGGGTTTGATGCCTGTAACACCACAAAACGAAGCTGGCTGGCGGACACTGCCGCCCGTGTCTGTTCCCAGGGCAAGCGGCGCCAGGCGGGCAGCAACTGCAGCAGCACTTCCGCCGCTCGAGCCACCCGGGACACGTTCGATATCCCAAGGGTTATAGGTCGGGCCATATGCAGAGTTCTCGGTCGATGAGCCCATGGCAAATTCGTCTGTATTGGTTTTGCCGAGGATGATCACTCCAGACGATCGCAAACGTTCAACAGCTGTGGCGTCGAAAGGGGGGATGAAATTTTCGAGAATACGTGACCCGCAGGTGCAGCGTACATCGTTTACGCACAGCACATCTTTAACCGCTATCGGCACCCCCGATAAAGCTGGCAATGGTTGATCCTTTTCTGCTCGCCATGCTTTGATATGCCGATCGGCGTCATCCGCCTGTGATAAAGCTTTTTCAGGGGTCAGTGTCAAAAAAGCATGCAGGGTGGGTTCCAGATGTTCGATCCGGTCGAGGTAAGCCTGGGTTAATTCACGACTGGATGTTTCGCCAGTTCGTAAGGCAGTCCTCATTTCCCGGAGGGATAGATCCACCAAACCGCTCATTGAGTTGTATCACTCCAAAATGGGGGGAACGCGGAATTGACCTTTTTCGGTTTCAGGAGCATTGCGCAACAGATCTTTCAGGCTGAGTCCGAATCGTGGTTCGTCTGAGCGCAGGACACTGCGTGCGGGCAGCACACTGGAAGTAGGAGGGATGTCAGATGTATCCACTGCCTGCAGGCTTGCTGCATATTCCAAAATGGCAGCCAGCTGTTCCCGGTAGCGGGATTTTTCCTCTCTCGAAAGCTGCAGGCGGGCCAAATCCGCAATGTGCTCGACTTCTTCCAAGGTCAGTTTCATGAGGGCGATTATATCATGTGGTGTAAGGCTGAAATTGTTATTGCATCAAGCCAGAGAGTCTTGCGGTTACCACTCCTGGGTATACCAGCGCAGGTATTCCTCAACATGACTCTCCCAATAGGCCTCCTCATGATAACCCGGGTAAAGATGCCATTCGTGGGGAATCCTCTTCTCTGTAAGCAGTTCTTCAAACCAAATTGCTGATTTGGAGATTTGGAGGCGGTCTTTATCGCCCAGGTCCATGTAGATGCGAGGCATAGAACCACGCGGTATAGCGTCTAGCCAGTTTTTGATATGTGGTAAGTCCGTCCAAAAAACAGGCAGGCTGTGCATCCCTATCCCGCCGAAAGACTCCCAATGCGAGAAGCCAATGTTGAGCGCCCATCCCGCCCCACGGGAAAGACCCCCAATGGCACGATGATCTCTATCAGGGTGAGTCTGATAGTTTTGATCGATCCAGGGCACCAGATCTTCAATAACTGCCTGTCCAAACGGGTCCTCGGTTGGCTGACTCCATATTCGATCGCGTGGCATGACAATGATCAGAGGCGGGATCTCTTCGCTCGCGATGAGCTCATCAGCCACTTCGTCCACCCCCAAGCGATCCCATTGATCATCATTAAAGCTCTGCCCATGAACCAGGTAAAGAACCGGATATCTGCGATCCGTGAGTTGGTCATAGCATGGAGGCAGGTATAAGCGAAATTCCAACGGCAGTCGGAGAAGATCAGTGCGTAATTCCCCTTTTTCGATCCGACCCATTTCTTGCTCGCAAGTCAATTGAGTTGGAGATGGAGTGGGTGTGATGGTCAGCGTTGGGCTTGGAGAGAGGCTTGGCGATAGAGTGGGAGAAGGTGTATTTGAAGGCTTTATTGTTGCGACTGGTGAAACAGAGATGGGTATAGTATCAGTTGGATTTGGTATTGTCGATGTGGCTTGAGAACTCAAAAGCCTTCCTCCACAGGCAGCACATGCGCAAGCCAGGATAAGGATGGGGGCGAATTTCTTGAGCCTAACCAATTGTTTCACCTGTGATCACCAATATCTCCTTAGATTAACATTCTAATCCCGGAATTATAACTTCCTCCAAAAAAAAATCCACGCCAATGACTTGGCACGGAAAAGTCATATTCCTAATATTTAAGCTGACTCAGTCGGCGATGAGGAGAATCCCTTTTGACGCTAACTCAGCAGATTTGATTGCCTATCGTGGTTCAACCGTGAATCTGATCGCTGTGCGTATCTTCTCTTCGATTTCCACATCTACAAATTCAGATATGAAGGTTACATCCATGCCGTCTTGAGCCAGGTAGCTCCTGGAAAGCGCTAAAGCTTTAACAGCCTGATTTACTGCGCTGGCACCAATGGCTTGGACTTCAGCTCGATGATGCTCTCGGAAAACGCCAGCAATCGCTCCGGCAACAGCGGATGTTCGGGAGGTGCCTCTTACCTTGATTATATCCATATCGCCCTCCTCTCATTGTTGGCGACTATGACCGAACCCAGTCAGGAGGAGCATTATTGTCTGCTTGAGTGTACTTATTGAATCTCTATTCATTCTACAAGATTTTTTGAAATGGGGCAAGCGGAATCTCATGAATTCCAAGCAAATAACGAACTTTCATGATCTACTGAGATTGAGCTTAACAGGACTCCCAGTTTATTGTAAACTAGTAGCTGACATTCTTACCAATAATATTCAACGAGGAGCTCACAATGGAAGCCACCAAATTCAAAGACTTAGAAATTTCGCCGCGCATTCTCCTTGGTCCAGGACCGAGCATGGTGCCCGCGAGGGTCTTAAGTGCCTTATCGATGCCTGTCACCGGGCATCTCGACCCCGAATTCCTTGCCCTGATGCAAGAAGTTCAAGAGTTGCTGCGTTATACGTTCCAAACTGAAAACGAACTCACCGTGCCCGTATCTGGAACAGGCAGCGCGGGTATGGAAGCTGCCCTGTGCAATCTCATCGAACCTGGCGATCGTGTCCTGGTTGCCATCATGGGATATTTTGGAGAACGCCTGTACGAGATCGCGGGTCGCTATGGCGCTCAAGTGGATCGCCTGGAACGACCCTGGGGTCAGGTGTTTGAACCAGACGAGGTAAAGGCCGCCCTGGATAAGAAGGATTACAAGCTGCTGGCGCTCGTGCACGGAGAGACCTCAACCGGTGTTCTTCAAACCGGGATCGCCGATATCGCCGCCGCAGCTCATCAAAATGGAACTCTGGTCGTTCTCGATACTGTGGCTACTTTAAGTGGCGTGCCAGTTGAGGTCGATGCCTGGGATGTTGACGTTGTATTCAGCGGTTCACAGAAGAATATCTCTGCACCTCCCGGCTTGGCACCATTGACCGTATCACCTCGCGCCCGTGAAGTTCTGCGCAACCGCAGCACGCCGGTAGGGAATTGGTACCTGGATCTCTCTCTGCTGGAAAAGTATTGGGGTAAGGAACGCACCTACCATCATACCGCTCCCGTTAACATGAACTATGCTCTACGTGAAGCTTTGAGGCTGATCGCTGAAGAAGGTTTGCAGGCCCGCTTCGAACGACATCGCACCAACGGTGAGATGCTCTGGGCAGGTTTAGAAGAGATAGATATTTCAATGCTCATCCCATCCGAGTACCGCTTACCAGTGCTGACAACAGCATTGGTCCCCAGCGGAGTAGACGCTTTGGAGGTCCGCAAGCGTTTGATGGCTGATTACAATCTTGAGATCGCGGGTGGTTTCGGTCCATTGCAGGGCAAGATTTGGCGAATTGGATTGATGGGCTACAGCAGCCGACCAGAGCATGTTTTATTGCTGCTGGCTGCCTTACGGGAGATCCTCAGCAAGCGATGAGACGTTGGATTTTGTTCTTTATCGTCGTGCTGCTGGGCATCACGGTCGGATTGCTGTATGGCTGGGCGATCAATCCGGTCAAGTATGTTGACACCACGCCGGCCAATCTGCGGTCTGATTACCAAACTGATTTTGTTTTGATGGTCGCAGAGGCTTATCAAGCCGAAGGGGACTTGGATTTAGCAGCACGACGTTTGGCATTATTGGGAGATAGCCCTCCTACTGAGATCGTTAGAGGAGCCATGATCACTGCTGCACAAATCCCCTACGCTGATTCAGATCAGGAATTGTTAAGTTTGCTGGCCAGTGATCTGCAAACCTGGAACCCTGCACCAGGAGCACCCCAATCATGAGAGACGAGCGGGGTTACTGGTATCTGCTCACGGGATTTGTGATCGGCATTGTTTTGGGTCTGGTTTATGCCTGGCTAATATCTCCCCAACAGTACAAGGATACCTCACCGGCTTCCTTGCAACCTGAGTTCAAGGATCAGTATCGGGCCATGATTGCTGCCGCGTTTGTTGCCACAGGGAATTTGCCCCGTGCAGAAGCCCGGCTGCAGCTGCTCGATGACCAGGATGTGGTACGTACGCTTACGGAACAGGCACAACTCACCCTGGCAGAAGGGAGCTCGCCGCGCCAGGCCCAGGCTCTCGGTTTGTTGGCAGTTGCTCTCGGGCAGGGAGAAACCTCGATCCCCACCGCTGAGCCCACAGAGGAACAAACCAGCGAGCCCTCACAGACACCAACACCCACCCAGCCTATACCCAGTGATACAGTTGAACCGACCACTCCAAGTGTGCAGGAGAGCACCACTCCTGATCAATCCGATCAGACTCCCCAGGTCACCCGTACGATCCTATCCACAGCAACACCCCTGGCGACCCGCACACCAACCGTTACCCCCGGATCACCCTTTGTGCTTCAAGAGAATACCTTCGTTTGTGATCCCAAGTTATCTGGACCACTGGTCCAGATCTTAGCCGAAGACTCGACCGGGCGCCAACTGGCCGGTGAAGAAGTCGTTGCTTCCTGGGAAGGAGGAGAAGACCGTTTCTTTACGGGTTTGAAACCCGAACTGGGCAGAGGGTATGCCGATTTCTTGATGACGCCCGGTGTCGTCTACGAGGTCAATATGTCGGGTGGCGGTCAAACTGTTTCGGATTTGACCCCCGCCGAGTGTGAAACCCAGGCTGGAGGGCGTTATTGGGGATCCTGGTTGCTAGTTTTCTCGCAGCCGTAATCTTCCATAGAACACTAAATAATTGGAGCAAATACTCCAAAGTAGTGTTGAAGTATTCTGGCAAATATACCGTTCTAAAGATGAAGTAAAATTACTATAATCAAAAACAACCTGATTATCTGGAAAGGAGATCGCCATGAAGATTCTGCTCGATCGACGCACATGCAATTGTTGGCAGGCAGCTTGTGAATCTCACTTTGGATGGCACTTTTTGCGCGAGGAGATAAACCCCATTGATTGCACATTGGAAATAATCGATGATGGCAATTCCGAACGAACCTTTTTAATTAAAGACCGCGATGGGATCGATAAACTCCTCGTGGTTGACGATTCTAATTGGGCTGATGCTTACGATTCCTGGCAGCTAGCCTGGGAACAACAACAATCCCACGGTGGCCAGTAAATATGGCAGAAATCGACCTCGCTCCGCTCAAGAGCGCCTTGAAGGGTCAAAAACCTCAGGGGCGCTCTGCACTTTTACCCGCTTTACATCTCGCACAATCAATCTACGGCTACTTGCCTGAACCAGTCGCGCAAGAAATCGGTCGCACGTTGAACGTACCCCTGGCAGATGTGTACGGTGTGATCGAATTCTACGCTATGCTCTATGATGAACCAGTAGGAGAAACGATCTTACGCGTCTGCGGAGATCCAGCCTGTGCCCTGACAGGAAGCGATGCCGTATTGGATGCACTCAGCAAATACCTTGATATCTCGACCGACGAGGTCAGCCCTGATGGATCCTTCAGCCTGGAAAGCGCGCCTTGTCTGGGATTCTGCGAGCATGCCCCCGTAGTAAAAGTGGGTGAAGGTACCCTTGGAGGCGCCGATCCGCAAAACATCTCCCAGATTATCTCCTGGACAGGAGGTAGACCCAAAGCGATTGTAGATGGCGACCTGCGTTTACTGACAGCCAACTGCGGCCAGGGAGAACCCACATTGCTGGACGAATATGTCTCCGCTGGTGGTTATTCGGGGCTGCGTAAAGCGCTCCAGATGGAACCTGAAGCGATCATCAGCACTTTGAAGGCCTCGGGGCTCGTGGGTCGCGGCGGGGCTGCCTTTCCTACGGGTTTGAAGTTGGAAGGCGCGGCCTCTGCCCTTGGAGAGCCAAAATATATCATTTGCAACGCAGATGAATCCGAACCTGGGACATTTAAAGATCGTGTCCTGATGGAGGAAGATCCACACCGCATGTTAGAAGGCCTGCTCATTGCCGCCCATGCAATCGGTGCCCAGCAAGGTTATATCTATGTGCGCGGTGAATACCCGCACGCCTTCAAGATCTTGGAAGCAGCCGTTGCAGAAGCCCGGAATGCTGGCTATCTCGGAAACAAGGGTTTCGATATTGAAATGCGCCTGGGTGCCGGTGCATATATCTGTGGTGAGGAGACCGCCCTATTCGAGTCGATTGAAGGCAAGCGAGGCTTTCCCAGAATAAAACCACCTTTTCCGACCACGCATGGATTGTTTGGCAAACCAACGGTGATCAACAACGTCGAGACATTATGCAATATCCCCTACATCATCGAAAAGGGAGCAGTTGCATACCGCCAGTTAGGCACCGAAAAGTCACCTGGCACGAAACTCTTCTGCGTCTCGGGTGATGTTGCGCGACCAGGTTTGTATGAGGTTCCCTTCGGGGTCACGTTAAGACACCTGGTCTTCGATCTGGCTGGGGGCATGCGTACGAATCACAAGCTGCTGGGGATGTTGATCGGTGGTGCGGCAGGGGTATTTACCGATGAAGCGAACCTAGATCGAAAACTTTCATTTGAGGATTTGCAGGCTGCTGGTCTTCCTTTGGGCTCTGGTGTGGTGATGGTTTTTGATGAGTCGCGCGACATACGCGATGTCACCTTGCGGCTGGCCAGGTTCTTCGCCCACGAGTCGTGTGGAAAATGTTATCCCTGCCAGCTGGGTACTCAGCGCCAGTCTGAGATCCTTGCTCGCATTGCTGCAGGTGGAATCAAGGCAGGTGACAGGGATCGACTGAGCGATGTAGGTTGGACGATGAGCGATGCTTCCCTATGCGGTCTGGGTCAGACAGCTGCCACGGCAGTGCTGAGCGCCATGGAGCTTTGGCCAGACCTTTTCTCAGTTAATGGAGGGGGAGACTAGCATGGCAGAGAAAATAAATCTGACCATTGATGGTCATCCGGTCAGTGTACCTCCCGGGACGACGATCCTGCAGGCAGTGCAGTCACTCGGCGAGCAGATCCCAACCATTTGTTACCATGACCACACGACAGCATACGGATTGTGCCGTATATGCGTGGTTGAAGTCGAAGGCAGCCGGGTCCTATCCCCAGCCTGTGTCGCTCAAGTGAGCGAAGGTATGCGCGTCCATACTCTCAGCGAGCGGGTCGAACGCAGCCGACGTACGATCCTGGAGATGCTCGCCTCAGCAGTGGACCTGTCCGAAGCGCCAGAGATCCTGGAGATGATCGAAGATTTCGAGGCTGAAGCGGACCGTTTCCCGGAGAGCGATCGCCGTACCGTGCCCGTCCTGGATGATAACCCCATGTTCATCCGGGATTATGACAAGTGCGTCTTATGCTGGCGTTGCGTCCAGGTTTGCGCGGAAGACGCTCAATACACATTTGCCATCAACTTCACCGGTCGCGGTTTCGACACGATGATCGGCACATTCTTCGATAAACCGCTCATGGAGACAACCTGTGTTTTCTGCGGTCAGTGTGTGGGTGTATGTCCCAGCGGCGCGTTGAAGGCAAAGCGCCAGCACTTGTTAGAGCAGGGCTTAACCCCGGATGAAGTGATGCAGGTCACCCGCACCAAACGGAGAAAGAAAAAACGCCAGGGGTAAGTTTTATTGGTAATACGGAGGAATAAATGCTTGAAGCGGATCGGATCGTCCCCACCACCTGTCCATTCTGCGGTGTAGGCTGCAACCTTGAACTGCACATCAAAGATGATTATATCTACAACGTTACCTCCCCCTTTGATTCGGTGGTCAACCACGGCAACCTATGCGTCAAAGGGCGCTTTGGTTATGATTTCATCTACAGCGCCAGGCGGGTCACTTCACCTCTGATCCGGGTGACCCGACAATTACCCGGGGAGCGAACGGCTGCAAAAGATCCTTCCGAATGGCGAGAAGTCTCCTGGGATGAAGCTTTGGATTACACCGCTGACCGCCTGGTTGAGATCTACCAGCGGGATGGCTCAGATGCAATGTCGGTCTACTGCTGCGCCAAGGCGACCAATGAGGACAATTACCTGCTGCAGAAGCTGTTCCGCGCCTTGTTCCGCACGAACAATGTCGATCACTGCACTAGGTTGTGCCACGCTGGCTCAGTCGTCGCACTGCAGATGGCTATTGGCTCCGCGGCTATGAGCAACACTGCTGCCGAAGTGATCGAAAACGATGTGTTCATCATCACCGGATCGAACACCGCCGAAACCCATCCCATCATTGCCCTGCAAATGAAGGCAGCCGTTGAAAAATACGGCGCCAAGCTGATTGTGGTCGACCCTCGCAGGGTGGAAATGGTGAATTACGCCGCGCTGTGGTTGCCGGAAAAACCCGGCTCCGATGTGCCTGTTTTCTCTGCGATGGCGCATGTCATCATCAAGGAAAAACTCTATAATGAAGAATTCATCCGGGAGCGCACAGAAGGATTCGAAGAATTTGCCGCCTCGATGGAGAAATTCACTCCCGAGTACGCTGAATCCATCTCTGGGGTGGACCGTAATCTGATCGTTCAAGCGGCGCGCATGTATGCAAATGCAAAGAAGGCGGCCATTTACTGGGCGCTGGGCATCCCGGAAAGCTCCCACGGCACAGATAACGCCATGAGCCTGATCCACCTGGCCTTACTTACCGGTCATATCGGGCGGCGCGGCACCGGGTTGAATCCACTGCGCGGTCAGAACAACGTCCAGGGAGCCTCCGATTCTGGTGCCATGCCATGGCATTATCCCGGCTATATGGAAGTGGATGACCCGGTCAATGCCCAGAGATGGGAGCAGGCTTGGAACATTGAACCGGGTGGGCTTAACCAGAATCTGGGCCTGACCACAACTGAGATCCTCAGCGAGGTGCGACCTGGAGGGGTGCGCAGCCTGTACATCATGGGCGAAAACCCGATGATGTCCGAACCCAATCTCAATCACACCCGCCACCAGATGGAGTCGCTCGAGTTCCTGGTGGCGCAGGATTTGTTCATCAATGAATCTGGCGCCTATGCCGATGTCTTCCTGCCGGCGGCATCCTGGGCTGAGAAAGAGGGCACTTTCACCAACACCGACCGCCGCGTGCAGCGCGTTCGGCAGGCCATCCCGCCGCGCGGGGAGGCCCGCGCCGATTGGGAGATCATCTGCGATCTGGCCAAACGCATCGAAGCCCGCCTGGGGCGTCCGAACTCGGCCTATTGGGATTATCTTGATCCGGCGCAGGTGCTGGAGGAGATGGGGGGCGTCGTGCCCGCTTACGCCGGTGTCAAGTACGAGCGCATCGAAGAGGTTGGCCTGCAGACCCCGGTGCTCGATGATACACATCCCGGTATGCCATTCCTTTTCGCAGAGGGTTTCCCTCGCGGTCGCGGCAAGTTCCACCCGCTTGAATACATCCCGGTCGTAGAAATGCCTGATGAAGAGTATCCATTCATCTTAACCACAGGCCGCGTTTTAGAACACTGGCACGGGGGTTCAATGACTCGCAACTCCAAGCTGGATGAGCTCTACCCGGAAGCCCTGGTCGAGATCAACCCGGCCGATGCAGCCCGCTTGGCGATCAGGGACACGGATGTCGTGCGCGTCTCCTCCCGGCGCGGCTCAATCGTCCTGCGTGCCAATGTGACGCAAAAGACCACCGTTGGGGTGGTCTTCATATCCTTCCATTTCGCTGAAGCCGCGGCTAACCTGCTGACCATCGACGCCCTGGACCCGCTGGCCAAAATCCCCGAATACAAAGCTTGTGCTGTACGGGTAGACCCGGTCGAGGAA
>JBFFIU010000016.1:0-24646 GCA_041556275.1 Anaerolineales bacterium
GCGCAAGTTTTCCATCGGGGTGACGATCAGCTGGCGGGCCTGCTGGCGGGTGAATTCGCTCAGCCGGATCTCCTGGGTGAAGTTATAGAAAGGTGAGTCGAGCATGTACTGCTCTCGCATGGCTTCGCGGAAACCGGCGATGATGTACTGGCAGGCACCCTTATTGGATGAGGCGCGCAGCATACGGAAGAGCTCCCAATCGCCGCGCTGCATGATCACCAGATTGTCGACCTCGTCGAGCAGGAAGATGATCTTGGATTTGAGCTGCTTGCTCATCCGTTCGAGGAAGTTGGGGAAGAAGAATACGTATTTCTGCATTTCCAGACGCGGCAGCTCGCGCGGGTTGAGCTTGCGCACGACTTCGCGGATATAGTCATCGGTGGAGAGCAGATCGCTGCATTCCAGATAAACCACGCGCGCAACGGCTTCACGCTCGATCAAGATACGTTCTGTCTCCCGCAATAGCGAGGTTTTGCCGATGCGGCGAATGCCCAAAATGGCATGGTTAGTATCCGGATTAGCCAGGATGCGGGAGATCTCATGCTCGCGCCCGAAGAAGCGGCTGCCGGTGACCGGCGCACGTGTCTCGTAGGGAGACAGGTAAGAGATGGGCACCTGGGCTGAGATCATGTCCAGCAGCTCACCGCTCGGCCGGCGGGAATGGAGCACGTTCTTCTGCTCCTCTGCGCCGATCAAGACCAGGTTGTGATCCAGGTCGGTTTTGTGCCTGAAGAGTGGGAAACTGTTGCCATCGATCAGCACCAGCACGATCTGGCGGGTGAGATTTCGCTCGCGCAGCACGTCCCCCAAAGATTGCATCAAGTGTTGAGAGGAGACGCCGTCCAGGTCCTTGGTCTGGACCCAGATCACCGGTGTGCGGTTGGTCAGGCGCAGCTTCCAGGAAGATAGATCTACGAAGAACGTCTGGTAACCCAGGCTGGGCTTCCCAGAACGCACTGCGTAACCAAGCTCTTCATGCAATAAGCGCAGCAACTCCGGCCATTCTTTACCCATTGGTGGAGCTGCTCTTTGTACTTATTTGCTGGATCATATATCGAGAAATTATAAACGATGGTTGCCGAAAATTTTTATTTGGGGAGTCAGGTTGGCGTTGCAACCGAAGTGATACGCTTCCGCCGCTCATTTAACCCTTCAAAAGTGAAGATGAGCAAGGCGACCCAGATTAGGGAGAAACCAATCAGCCGGGTCAATGTGAAGACCTCATTATAGAGGTATACACCCAGTAGGAATTGTACAGTTGGGGCGATGTACTGGAGTATGCCCAACAGAGTAAGGGAGATGGCGCGAGCAGCGCTGGAGAATAGCAACAGGGGTAAAGCGGTGATGATGCCAGCGAGTGCCAGCAGGATGGTCACGCTCAAGCCTTCCCGGCCAAATGCTCCCATGCCCTGGAAATAACTATAAAGCAAGTAGAGCGCGGCGGGCAGGAACAGCAGGCCAGTCTCTAATGACAAGCCTTGCAGCGCACCCAGGGGAGCGATTTTTTTGATCAGCCCGTACAGCCCAAATGAGAAGGCCAATGCTAGGGCGATCCAGGGAGGGGAACCCACCTGCACGGTGAGGTAAATCACTGCCAATCCTGCGATCCCTACCGCAGCCCACTGCAATGGGCGTAATCGCTCACGCAATATGATCACCCCCAGGGCAACGCTCACCAGCGGATTGATGAAGTAGCCCAGGCTGGTTTCAACGATCTGCCCGCTGTTGATCCCGTAGATGTAGACCAGCCAGTTCGTGGCCAGCAGCAGGGCGGAGAGGATGTAAACCAACAAAAGGCGCGGTTTGCGGAGTGACTCCCTTAGCTTGGGCCATTCCTGGCGCAGAATGATCAAAGACGCTACGAAGATGAACGACCATACGACGCGGTGAAGCATGATCTCCAGGGAGGGAACAACCTGGAGCGCTTTGAAGTAGATTGGGAAGAAACCCCACATCAGGTATGCGCTGATCCCGTAGAGTACACCTCTATTCATTATCTGGCTCCGATGAACTCAATTTCATAATGGGTTCAATGATAACAGCAAAAGGGAGCAGTGATAGCCGTGAAAATTTTAAGAAAGATTTCGGATGATCATCATAAATTATGATAAAATAGAACAATAGTTCTATTATTGTTATACTTGATCAGGTTTACTTTTTATTTTTTCCATTTGCCGAGATGTCCATATAAACCATAACAGAATAGAGATTATAGAAGCTTATGACCACTTACGAGACTCCCCACACCAGGCAGGGCTTTGATGGTCTCGCCTTCGTAGCGTTTGTATTGATCGCGCTCGGAGGCTTAGTGATCTTCCGGGATGTCAGCTCAAGGAATACCGAGCTTGCGATAGTCCAAGATGTGGATACCGGAACAGGATCGATCGTACCCCTTCAGGAGAGCGCTGAGGTCGGATCTGGACGAGAAATCTCACCCAATGTGGTCGATGACAGCATGTTCGTCTCGCCCTATAAGGACTACACTTTAACCCAAGGTCCGCACGGTTTCTCATATGGCCACATGGCGATCGATATCGCTGCTGGTAAAGATGCCAAAATTAAATCCCCCATTTATGGGGAAGTCACCGAATTATACGTTGACGAATACGGTAATCCCACGCTGGTGATCGAGAATGATATCTACCAGGTTACCATGCTGCATGGCAAATACAAGGTGGCAGTTGGGGACCAGCTCGAGCTGGGTCAGATGGTTGGCCGCGAAAGCAACCTCGGTTATACGACCGATATCAATGGACATCCCTGCTGGAACCGCGAATGTGGCTACCACACCCACTTGAATGTATTCGACAAGCGCATAGGAAGTAATGTCAATCCAATACTACTTATTGGAAATTGAGATGGCTTTCCAACGAACAAGTCTCCACGCATAGATAATAATTTATCTACTCTTTTTGTGATTATCATGGAATGAGAGATTAATCTCATTTTGGAAATAGTGCATCTTTAATGATTCCAAATAATTCCGGCAGCGGCAGGCTTACTATCTCACCATGATCAAGTCCTGGGAATTGGGTAAGATTTGATTCATAGCCGGCTAATGTCAACCTCTGATTAAAGGTTTCAGCCATTTCAACTAACTCTGCAGTGCCTCCTACTATCAGGTGAAATTTGATCTCTGAATGGATCGGTTGGCGGTCAATATAGGTATAAGGAACAATTAGATCCCAATCTTCCGGTGAGGCCTTGGAATACAGGCTTTCTGGAATACAGCATTCGACGAGGTCGTAGGCACCATCAACACCAACAAACACGTCCGGGAAGGATGAAATCCCACTCACCAGACAATCGCCATCAAAATCGTCACCGGCCAGGGCCATCACTGCGCCTGCAGTGCCTCCTCCTGAATAACCCACCACAACCATACGCGCAGGATCTCCATCATAATCTACCGACTTTGCTCGGGCGAAGCGCAGGACACAGGCTGCATCTTCCCAGCCTGCAATGATTATCTCCCTTGTAATTTGTTCACCCTGTGGTTCGCTAGAGCGCCAGGTGGGCGAAAATACAACTGCTCCAAGCTGCGCGATGCGTTTACTGAACACATTAAAGAGTTCCTTGTTCTGACCACCGCCGTGAAGAGCGACGACAACCGGCCAGGGACCTGGTTTGTCAGGTTTATACACATCCAGTTTCAACTGGCTGGTATAGGGGATATCTCTAATAATCTCTATTTGTGGTTTTAAGAGAGATAAAACCGGGGGAGTGGGTGTTGAAATGACCACCTTCTTGGCGGGAGGTGTTGTAGTAAATGAGGGTATGGATGGGTATGCAGTTTCAGGACGGGGGTGTGAGGTGGGATCGTTTGACTGGGAAGAACTGCAAGAAACTAGCAATAAAAGCAATACAACCGGACCAATAATTGCTTGAGCATGGATATTGATCTTCATTTTATAATCCTCTATCTGCTTTTTGCCATCAGAGTCGTGAAATTATTATCTTGGAGTTAATTGTGATTTGAGGGGCACCTTCAATCCTGGTGAATGAATGGTTAAATGGAGAGTATAAGATTTTTCCTAGTATATTAAATGCACCAATCAAAATCCTGATATACAATTATAAGATATGCGGTGATTGATTTGGTAAGTAAAGCTAATCTGTCTCAATTATGGGATAAAGACATCTGGGAAAATCGATACTCACACAAGCCAGGATAACTTGAAGGGTGGGTGATATGGATAGAATTCGGTGGATTGCGGCTGGACTGGGTCTGCTGATGGTTTTGTTCGCTGTCTGGCAATTAGAGTCTGCAGATGCAGGATTAAATGTCACTGTATTGCCAGCAGGAGATCTTCCAGTTACGCTGATCTCGCCTGACGTGGAGGGGGCGCAGGAGCGACCCTTGGTGCTGATCGCGCATGGGGTGGCGGCTTCGCAAGTGATCATGCATGGCTATGCCCTGACTCTGGCGCACGCGGGCTACAACGTGGTTCTGTGGGATTTTGCCGGGCATGGACCTAACCCGCAACCTTTTCCAATTGAGCGCGATTTGGATGTGCTGGTCGCGGATGCCGAGGCGGCTTTGCTGGCCGCGCGCGAAAACGGCATTATCACTGGCCAAACAGCAATCCTGGGACACTCGATGGGTAGCGGTGTTGCTTTAGCTTATGGCGTTGCGCATCCAGAGACGATGGCCACGATTGCGGTTTCTCCCGTGTCCGGGTCAGTATCCCCTGAACTGCCGCGCAACCTGCTTCTTCTGGCGGAGGAATTAGATCAGCGTTTCGTCCGCAACGCAGAAGACCTGTTGACTCAAGCCGGCGGGCCAGGTGGCGATTCATTGGCAGGCTCCGCACGCCAGATGGTGGTCATTCCCATGGTGGAGCACATCTCGATCCTTTTTTCAACAACAGCGCATCTGGAAGCACGCCAATGGTTGGATGCCACATTTGGACTCCAACCGGGCGCGGGAGAATACACTGACCGGCGCATGCTGTGGTATTTATTGGGCGTGGTGGGGACATTTCTCTTCTTCTGGGCGCTGGCACCACTCGTCAGTCGTATCCAAGAAGATGCTGATGTTCCTGAAGTGCTCCCACTAGTACGGCGGATCGGCGCGCTTATCGCTGGCGCGTTAGGAGCGACGATCCTCCTTTATGTGCTTTCGGGTGCGGGCTTGCAGCTGAATAGCTTGCTTGGACTGTTGGTCGGTGGTTATTTATTGGTCTGGTTCGCGTTCGCTGGCGCGATCAGTATTTTGCTGATGGGCAGTACGCCAGGACGACCTTTCTGGGCGGTGGTCGCCTCGAGTTTGATGGTTTTTGCGCCTTTGTGGATCGGATTTGGACTGTTGGGTAGTTATGTCTGGTTGCCGTGGATACTGATCCCCCAGCGACTGATATGGTGGCCGATAGGGTTTGCCCTGGCCTTGCCCTGGTGGGTAGCGGTCGCTCAAGCGGTCTTGCCTACCCGCCGGTTGGGACGTGCTGCCTGGTGGCTGGGTTACAGCCTGGTCTTCGTGGGAGCGTTATTCCTTGCTATCCGCCTCAATCCGGAGCTGGGATTCTTGATATTAATCCTGCCAATCTTCCCCTTTGTGCTGGGTTTGCACGCTTTGGCAGCAGGACCATATCGTTGGCGAGCGTCATTTGCCCTCGGTGCGGCATTGTTCATCGGCTGGCTGGTGCTGGCGGTATTTCCTTTGCAGTAAGTGCTGTGATCTTGAAAAAGGATGCCGGTGAAGTCAACTCAACTATCCGTTTCCAGGATGAGGTCAGCCGCGATATGCACACCTTTTGAGATCACCTCACCACATTTTTCAATTGCTCCACAATTAAACCATTCCATTGCCTCAATCGGGTCAGCCAGGTTGAATCTTTTACCAAATTCGGTTTCAACAATATCACCACACATGGTGCTGCCGAATTCTTTTTCAAATTGGCGGCAGAATCTCCTGCTCGGTGGCAGCGAGTTCAAATAAGATTGCCAATCATTTAGGTTCTCTTTATCCCGTCCATAGACCAGGCCAAGCACCATCAGACATCCGGTGACCGCGCCGCATGTTTCGCCCCGCAAGGCGATGCCAGGAAAAGGGGTGAGGGCTTTTAAAATCGCATCATCTTCGAGGTCGAATTGCTCTGAGAGCGATAAGAAAGTGGTTTGGGCGCAGTTGCCGGAAAGTGCCAGGGTCTCAGTTACGCTTTGATCAAGATTTTTATATATCTCTTCATTATTTTGGGCTGCCATTTTCTGTGCCTCCATTTGGAACTAAGGGGAGTGATGCAATTCTATCTTCTACCTCCCGATTGATATTGCTCGTAATAGAAAATTTTGATGTTTCTCTATTCTACACTGCCTATACTCAGCAGAAATAATCCCAGGTTTCCACCGCTAACGATCTTTTTCTTCTCCAAATTTAATCTATTTCCAATAATCAAACTTGGTAAGCCTCCGTTGGCAAGGAAATGGCGATAATTTTTGAAATGCTCTCTACCGGCCGCGATCTCAAATACCAGAGCGATACTTTTATACATCCAACCTTTAGGAAAGCGAATGGGTCCGGGGTGAAAATCGGTGATCAACATATGACCGTTCGGTTTTAGAACCCGAATCATTTCACTCATGACTTTGGATCGGATTAGATCAGGCATTTCGTGCAAAGTCATCATTGTGGTTACCAGGTTAAAAAAAATTATCCTCGTATGGCATGTGTGAAGCGTCACCGAGAAGGATCTCAGCTCGATCGCCCAGCTTCTTCCTCGCCATTTCAGCCATTGCAGGTGATAGATCAATTCCAAACACCTCGCATCCGGCAGGGTGGTGAAGGGATAGATTTGTCCCAGTACCACAACCGACATCCAATACGCGCATCCCTTCCTGAGGAGGATACATTCTTAATCCAATTTGCCGCACAACGGTGTTGAAGGGTTCGACATATTTGTCATAGTTTCTGGCAGACTTATGATAGGGATCATTAACCATCATTGTCTCCAACAATTATGATACAACACATTCGTAATCAAGAGTCTGAAGGCTATACAGTTTAATGTCAACGAGACGTAGATACGGATGGAAAGTCGTAGATATAAGTATGGGATTGATTATATCTTTCAGATGGATGGCTAGACAGAGGTAGATCATCCTGGGAACTTATTTTGCTATCCAAGGATTTTCCTTTGGATTGATTCAGCGAACCCAACCCCCAGGCTTTAGCAAACTCATTGACCGGCAATGTTTTGCCATTGGCAATTTGCGTTCTTAATCTTGCCAGGCTTTCATAAGGATTCAATCTTTCATCCAGGGGACAGGTGCTTTGGTGGCATTGCGAGCAGATGTAATAATCTCTGCGGTAGCGCACCAAGCCAAATTTGGTACTCACAGTCGCTACCCGCTTGGAGACATAATTGGCATCCGCTCCACACCAGCGGCATTTCGTGGTTGGGTCTGGATGGGTACCTTCGCAGGTCTCTAACCATTGCTTTATCAAAGTTCGACTTAATTGGCGAACCTTTACCTCTACGAAGTTCTCCAATTCATCCAAAGTTGAGGGTTCTTTTTCGCTTGCCTCTTTATTAATAAGGTTTACCATTCCTGAACAATTTTCATGTTCAAACATGCGATCCTCCATAGTTGCTTCAAAAGATGACGTATTAACTAGCATCATATCTGACAAGCGTTGCTCAACGTTGGTTCAACGTTTATTTTCAATTAACCTTTACGTATATATCGGAAACTGGATAAATCAAGAAAGTATAGAACCAGGATGAGAAAAAATTATGTTTTATGGTCAATTCAAGCCAGAAAAAGAGGTGATGTCAAGGATGGTATACTTCTAATGTCTACAAATCCAATAAAATATTTCTTATTCACCAACACGATACCAACATGCTAGAGCTCCGATTCTTGGGCAAGTTTGAAATTAGAATCGATGGAGAGCCCATCAATCTCCCCTCGCGCAAGGCACAATCTTTATTAGCCTACCTTGTATTAAAAGTGGGTGGGAAACATCGCCGGGAAAAGTTGGCAGGTTTATTGTGGCCCGACAACAGTGAGGATAATGCTCGCACTAAGCTCCGTTATGCACTATGGAAATTGCGTAAGACGGTCGGGGATCAATACTTCCTGGCGGATAAGATCACCATTGGATTTGATCCTGATTCAGATTTTTGGTTAGATTGCTCCATTCTTGAGGGTGATCATCCGGAGAGACTATCAATCCCAAAACTGCAAAAGATGCTCTCCCTTTATGAGGGCGAATTGCTGCCAGGTTTCTATGAAGATTGGGTCATTCTGGAACGTGAACGTCTCCAGGCATCCTTCGAACAGAGGATTCAAATTCTCCTTCAGCGGCTGATGGACGAAGAACGTTGGCGAGAGGTTCTTGAGTGGGGAGGACATTGGATCTCGCTGAGCCAATCACCAGAACCTGCCTTCCGGGCACTGATGGTTGCTCACAGTCAATTAGGCGATGTATCGAGCGCATTAAGTACCTACCAGCGTTGTACGCAAATCCTTGGAGAAGAACTGGGGGTTGAACCTTCCAAAGAAACGCGACAAATTCATGAACTAATCTTAAAAGGGGAGAAACCCCTTGATACGATGCCACGATTGAAGACATTGATCCCTAGTTCCAAAGATTTCGCGGAAGAGTCTCCCTTTTACCTAGAGCTGGAAGAAGGGTTACCGGAAGGAGATGAGAGTGTTTTTGTCGCACGAGAAAGCGAACTTCTGCAATTGGAACAACGTCTTGAATTGACTCTCGCTGACCAGGGCCAGGTAGTGTTTGTCCTAGGAGATGCAGGGCAGGGGAAGACCTCCTTATTATACGAATTCAGCCGGCGAGCTCAACGAGTGAATAAGGAGCTGGTTGTGGCATCCGGAAGCTGTGAAGCCCATACTGGTTTTGGCGATCCTCATTTGCCATTTCGAGAGATCTTGGCTTTGCTTACTGGTGATGTCGAAGCTAAATGGACATCCGGGACGATCACCAGGGAAAACGCCCATCGTCTCTTGAAATTGATGCCTCAATCTGTTCAAGCATTGCTGGATCTGGGACCCGATTTAATTGATACTTTTGTGTCTGGGGCATCCCTGGAGCGGCGCAGTTCAAATCACGCTCAGGATAGCCCTGTATGGTTGGGAAGACTGCAGGCTCAAATAGAACTCCGCCGGGAGAGACCTAATCCAATCAATATCGAACACAGTGACATCCAAAAAGATCTGTTTGATCAGTACTCAAAAGTCATACATAAACTGTCAGGTCAGCAACCGCTACTGCTGGTGCTTGATGATCTGCAGTGGGCAGACCTGGGATCCATCAGCCTGCTTTTCCACCTGGGTAGACGGATAAAAGGGCACCGCATCTTGATCCTGGGCGCTTACCGACCCGATGAAATCACTCAAGTCCGGGATGGCAAGCGGCATCCGTTGAACCAGGTGCTTACAGAGTTTAAGCGTACGTTTGGTGAAACTGATATCAACTTGGACAAAGCTGATGAGCTCGAGGCACGAAAGTTTGTGGATGCCTTCTTAGATACGGAACCGAACAGGCTAGGTGAAGAATTTCGTCGCGCTTTGCATCTTCATACCGGAGGGCACGCGCTATTTACCATTGAGCTGTTGCGTCAATTAGAAGCTCAAGGGTACCTGCAAAAAGATCAAGAAGGACGCTGGGTTGAGAGCCCAGAACTTAGCTGGGATACATTGCCAGCCAGGGTGGAGGCCGTAATTGAAGGAAGGGTTAGTCGGTTGCCGACTGAATTGAGAGACATATTGGATAAAGCAAGCGTCGAAGGTCAAGAGTTCACTGCAGAGATCGTCGCTGAGGTGAGTGGGCTTCCTGTGCAGGAGATCGTTCATCGGCTCAGTCATGAATTGGACAGGCAGTATTTATTGGTGGAAGCCAGTGGTATCCAGCGCATCGGACAGCAGCGATTATCGCTTTATAGATTTCGGCATATCTTATTTCGGAAGTATGTTTATGAAAGCCTTGATAAAGTGGAGCGAGTGCATCTTCACGAGAATGTCGGCTTAGCGATTGAGAGGTTGTACCAAGATCAGACAGGACAGGTTGTGGTGCGTTTAGCCCGTCACTTTGAAGAAGCGGGAGTTAATGACAAAGCAGTTGAATACCTGCTTGAAGCAGCTGATCAAGCAAAACTTTTATCCGCCAATGAAGAAGCGATCAACCATTTGACGAAGGGCTTAGATCTACTCCAGGGCTTTCCGATAGAATCCAAGCATTTAAGCCAAGAACTGGCGATACAAATCTCACTCGGCGCGCCTCTGGTCGCCACCAAGGGTTATGCTGCTCCTGAAGTAGAAAGCACTTTCGAGCGAGCCAGTGACCTTTGTGAACAGATTGGTGAGATCGAACAGCTTGCTCCTGCGCTGTGGGGGCTGAGCGCTTTTTATCAGGTAAGGGCAAAACACCTAGTAGCAAACGAGCTGGCTCAGCAGATTTTGGCTCTTGCTCAAAGCGGAGAGAATAATGACCTGTTGTTGGTCGGTCATTGGACTGTCGGTATCACACAAACTCATTTGGGCGAATTTTCATTGGCACGTGACCATCTTGAAAAAGCCCTTGAGATATTTAATGGCGATCGACACCTTGCTCTTACCTACCTTTATGGACAAAATCCAGGGGTTACATGTTTAAACTATCTGGCTTTAAACTTATGGATGCTAGGTTATCCAGATGAAGCTCTTGAGAAATGCGAACAGGCGATTTCTCTGGCAAATGATATATCTCACCCATTTAGCCAATCATTCGCGCATGGCATGGTGTCATTGCATCACGCTTTGAAGAAAGATAGTGAAGCTGCCAGTTATCATTCAGAAGAAACTATCAGGCTTTCAAAGGAGTCTGGATTTCCTTTTTTAATGGCATTAGGATTAATCATACGAGGTTGGGCGAGGGCGGATATGGGTAAACCGGGGATTGCAATCAATCTGATGCGCAAAGGTATCGAGACCATGGAGAAAATTGGTGCTGAGATTGGGCGACCCTTATTTCTTTCACTGCTGGCGGAAGGATACTGTAAAGCAGAGCAGAACGACGAGGGATTGGCGGTCACCATTGAAGCCCTTGATACAGCCAGCAGAAACGGAGAGTATTGGAACATAGCTGACCTTTACAGGCTCAAAGGGGACCTGTTGGCAGTGAAAGATGGCAGAGATGCTGAGACAACTGCCAGTTATCGACAGGCGCTTGAGATTGCTCATCAACAAAATGCGAGATCTATAGAGCTGCGTGCAGAGAAAGCTTTGGCCAGTTTTTTGGAGGGGACCAATTAGGCTGGAAAAAAAGGGAGATTTTCTGCTCGACATTTCTGAGCAAATCCTATACTACTCCAGTAGGTAGATAAACCCTACCAGAGGGTCTTCTATATGAGACTGAACTTCATTAAACTCTATAGTGTAATACTAATATTGAGTCATTTGACCAATCACAGACTTAACTCAACCCAATAGTGGTTGTTAGTCTCTTCTTCGGTTCAGGAGATTTATCGGAAAATTTTGAGATGCTGAATGGGTAGTCCTATCCTTGTAATCCTGATTGATATTGTTTTGGGCTCATTATCCGGATTAGGAATCGGAATCTTGAAAAAGCGAGAGGGCTAGTTTTAAAGTGGATCGCATGAATTAGGCGATAGACGTCAGTTGAATGTCGGGTGGTGATCGCCAGAGATTTGGATACCTCCCCATCGGTTGGCAGATGGGGAGGTCACTATTTTGGGAGATCAATTCGCTCAGCACCAGCCCAAGTTGCAGCCGCTATACAAATGAAGGTCAATGTTCTATACTTGTTGTGTTCTTACTTAAGGTCGCTGAGGATTTACTTCCTCAAAGATGAAGGAAGTGAGGCAGGATGAAATTCGGTCTTTCAATCCCCCAATTTGAACACTTCGCTGATGTCAGGCGTTTGGCAGATCTGGCGAGTGATGCAGAGCGTGCCGGTTGGGATGGTTTCTTCGTCTGGGATCATATCCTGTTCGATAATTTATGGCGGCCGATGGTTGACCCCTGGATAGCTTTGGCGGCGATCGCCATGCGCACCAATTCGATTCGCATTGGACCCATGATCACACCGTTGGCTCGCCGTCGTCCATGGAAGGTAGCTCGTGAGGCGATCTCACTCGATCAATTATCGAATGGGCGCGTAATCTTAGGGGTGGGTCTGGGTGCTCCGGAACTTTGGGAGTTCGGTTTCTTCGGCGAGCAGACTGATGCGAAAATCCGCGCTAGAAAACTGGATGAAGGCTTGGCGATCCTGGAGGGCTTGTTGGGTGGGGAATTATTCAGCTTCCAGGGTGAGTTTTACCAATTGGAGCAGATGCGGTTTCTGCCGAAGCCAGTCCAGTCGCCGCGCATTCCGATCTGGGTCGGTGGGACATGGCCTAACAAAAAACCCATCAGACGCGCAGCGAATTTTGACGGATACTTCCCGGATGCTGTTTTGTCTCCAGTGGCACCTGATGATTGGAATGACATTTCTGCCATGATCGAGACTCACCGCGTAAAGGAAGGCCCTTTCGATTTGGTGCAGTATGGAATCACGCCCGGTGATGACCCTGCAAAGGCAGCTGCCCATGTGGCTCCATATCAGGAAGTTGGCGTTACCTGGTGGATGGAGGGGATCAGCCCTTATGATTATGGCTTCGGTCGGGAAGACAAATGGACTCCGGAGATCGTGGATGTGTTGGAAAGCCGCATCCATCAGGGCCCTCCAGGGTAAGTGAACAGATACATTGTGCGGTCAACAGTTAGATGAACGATCACCCGAGCACAAAAGGAGCGCATCAATCGATCATGGCTGATATCACAGAAGAACATGACAATGTTGTCTCAGATTATCTGGCGATGATGGATCACCAGCGTGAATCACTGTTCGAGATCCTTGAAGGACTCAACCAGGAGGTTCTTTGGCAGCGCCCTGCTGAGAGTGAATGGTCGATCGGTGAAAATCTTGACCACCTGCGGGAGGTTAGCTCAAGCACCTTGACTCTGTTTAAAATTACCTGGGTGTTATTGTTCCCCTTGTCTAAAATCCGTTGGGATAAACCTTACCAAACAGACATTGATAAGGTCTACAAGCGGCGCGGGTTTCCACTCAACACTGGTTGGATCTGGCCTCCGAAATACACGCCCAGCAAACCGACTACTCTGAGCGTTTTGGAGGAGAACCTGACGGCAACCCACCAGGAGGTAAGGGATTTCTTCAGTGGGAAGGATGAGGACTATTTGGGGCATGTCAGTTTGTGGTATCCGGAGATGGGTTGGTTAAACTTAATCCGCGCCCTGCGGGTTGGACTCTACCATGATGAACTGCACATCGAACAAATCAAAGATGTTTTACGACGGATTGAACATTAAGAAATGGTGGTAGATTTAGCATGAATTGCAGGTAGAAAAGGACAAATTGTGATCGAGCAGGAAAAGGATCTAGGAGAGATTGCAGTTGCCCAGAAAGCGACTGCTGAGAAAGGCGTAAAGGAAACGGAATACTCCAATACATCCAGAGTTCAGGAAATACACCAGAGAGATCTCACCTTCCATGAGAACGATTCGCAGTCTGTTCAAATATTTGGGATATGGTTTGTACGTTGGCTGTGAAGAAAAGTAGTCAAGAGGAATCATGGTGAGTTAACCAGGCAAACTATCGACTTTTATTCCAAGTTAAATGTCAAACGCGACTTGTATGAATTGAGAGTGTTTACTATATCGGTTTAATCAAATCATTTCACACGATTTACTTCAGCAGGAGGATGAGAGCATATGTTTGAAGGCATTCTAGTATTTGTTGCAGGGTTGTTAGTGCTGTTCTTTGGTAAGCATTTATTTTGGCTGGCTGCTGGGTTGATCGCGTTCATATTCGGCTGGCAGTTCTTTGGAAACCTCTTCGGCACGGGTATATTCGCATTAATCCTGTCCGTTGTTCTAGGGATCTTCTTTGCCTGGCTGGCAGTAAGATTCTTCCGCATCGCGGCTTACGTTGTTGGGTTTCTGGCTGGAGCGTTTGGTTTTCCTTTCCTGCTGGGTTTGTTTGGGATTGATTTTAGCTGGTTTCTGTTGGCGTTCATCGGCGGTGTACTCGGCGTGATCCTGGTATCGGCAGCACTGGACTGGGGATTGATCCTGATCACGGCTTGGGTCGGGGCGGGTGCGGTTTTGTTTGGATTGCAGCAGCAGGATTGGTTAACGATCAGCGGTACAATTGAGACCGTGATTTTCTTTGGTCTGCTGATTTTGGGCGTAGTTTGGCAGGCTTCACGCAGGTGAGTTAGGCGAACTTCAATGATAAGATTGGGCGTAAATCCCCTAGGAGGTTAATGGATGAGTGAACTTATTGTTTTTTCTTTCGAGAATGAAACCGGTGCTCATGAGCTTGAGAGTGAGTTGGTCGCTGCCCGGGATGCTCAGCAGATCGAAGTAGGCGATGCTGCCATGGTCGTGAGGGCCGCAGATGGAAGAGCAGCGCTCAATCATGCCGCAAAACTGGTCGGACGGGGGAGCCTGGGGGGCATCTTCTGGGGTTTTATGTTTGCCCTGGTATTTTGGGGGAGATGGTGGGGACTGTCTGTCGGAGGAGCACTCGGTGATCTGGGCATGGATGATGACTTTGTCAAGGAGGTGGGTGATTCGATCGGTAGAGGTTATTCTGGGCTGATCATTTTAGTCAGAGATGAGATGGTGGATGCAGTTTTGAATGTGGCTGAGGGGTACCAACCGAAGGTTACCCGCAATACTTTCTCGGAAAAGGATGAAGCGCTGCTCAAAACGATATTCCTTACCACTCGCGAATAGCTCCTTAATATACTTCATCAATTACATACCTATATCGTTCCATAAATATTCAAACGGCAGGGTTGCCAATCCTGCCGTTTTTGGTTTATCTTGCTTTAATTCTGGTCTTATTCTTTTCTTTGGAACTCTAAAGTAAACCGCGTTCCTTCCCCAAGATTGCTTTCAACAGACAGGCGACCTCCCTGGGCTTCAACCAGGCTTTTGGTGATGGCCAGTCCTAATCCGCTTCCTGGAGCTGTGTGATGACGCCCGCGGTAGAATCGCTCGAAGATATGGGGGATATCATCTGGATGGATACCAATTCCAGTATCGCGCACCCACAACTGGACTGTTCGATCTGATTCTCGGGCGCCGATTTCCACCTCACCACCAGATGAAGTGAATTTTAGGGCATTATCCAGCAAGTTTGACAGGGCAATTTCTAGCTGTGGTGCATCGCACCATACAGTGATCTTCTCTTCAGGATAGACTACGTTCAGTGAGATCTCCGCCTCTTCAGCGATAGTTTTGTAGCTGTTGGCAGCAGCCTCAAGTAGTTCGTCCACATCGTTGTCAGCGAATTGAAGATCAACTAATCCAGCATCCAGGCGCGAGAGATCGAGCAGATTGCTGGCGATCCACTCAAGCCGTTCAACCTGCAACTGGCTTTCGGACAGAAATTCTTTCCGTGTTTGTGGGTCATCTGAAGCTGGTCCCTGGATTAACGTCAGGAAGTTCTTGAGTGCGGTGACCGGTGTGCGCAGCTCATGTGAGGCGTCCGCGATGAAGCGTCGAAGCGTATTCCGTTCGTTTTGCAGTTGGGTGAAGCTTCTTTGTAGCTGTTCGGCCATCTGGTTGAATTGGGCAGCTAAATCTGCAATTTCATCCCGTCCTTGAACCGGGGCGCGAGCAGATAAGTCCCCGCTGCCCATTTTGCTGGAAGCCTCTTGGAGACTGTGAAGGGGTTTGGTCAGCCGCTGGCTCATCACCAACCCAACGATTACCGCCAGCAAAGTTGCCCCTGCACCGGCTAATAGGAACGCTTGTCGAGTCGTCGCCAGGGCTGCCGCGCTGAAATCCTGGTTGGCGCTCAACTCCACATAGCCCAGCGGTTCGCTTCCCTCCCCGATCGGTTCTTTGATCACGTTCGCCGAGCGGGAAGTCTCTATGTATTCAGGTCGGGATTGATCAAAGAAGCTTTCATCCTTTGTCCTGGGCACCCCAAATGAAAATCTTTCCCCCCAGGGTCCAGAGGCTTTCCAGACGAACTGATATCTTGTGTCCGTTGGAAGGCTTTCCAGTATCTGAGAGTCATCTCCGATCCCATCAAAGGGGAAGGGGTCAACTATCACTGGCATGATCAAGTTGAGCCAGGCCTCGTTTTGAAAGGAAAAGTGCTCGGCTCCTTCGGGTGGGTAGATCAGCACTAGCTCTTCCGAAGGACCTGGCAGACCAGAATCCGCCAAAACTCGCTCTTGCTTGTCCAGGATGCGTACCCGCACATCTCCCAAGAAGGAAGCTGCCCTGGTGAGTGAATGGATTTGTTGGGCAGGCGCATTAACCCACATCAAGGGCAGCAACTGTTGGGCTAGATTCTGGGCATTAGCTCTGAGTTCTTTGACTTCTTGTTGTTGAGAAAAGCTACGCACGATCTCTGAAGCCAGCACACCGACGATGGTGACTGACAACAGGGTGAGTAAAACATAGCTGGCAACGAGCCGCCAGCGTATGGAATGGAACACCTCAGGCCTCGTCGCCGGGTACCGCGTCTGGCCCTTCATCTCCCCGGGGGAAATCAAACTCGAAGTGGAAGGGTCCATCCATTGGAGGTACATCACCTTCGAAGCGCATGAAACCGCTGACGGAGACTCCCAAATAGGCTTGACCTTCATCGTCTGGATTTTCACCCAGGGTGATCTCGAACTGCAGGGCCTCATCTTCACCCGAGCGGTAAACGGTCAGGGTGATCTCGTCACCAGGTAGATGTTCACGGATGCTGTCAGCGAAGGATTCCGGCTCTCCAACCGGCTCGCCATCCAAGGCGGTGATCAGATCGCCTTGCTCTAACCCAGCTTCTTCGGCTGGACTATCCACGGTAACAGAACCGATCAGGACTGCTCCTTCTACATCTTCAGGTAAGACAGGGAAATCGTGCATAAACGGCATGAAATCCTCAGGAAGTCCTTGGAACGGCATCCCTTCTCCTTCAAACTCCGGAAATCCGAAATGGAAATGAGGTTGAATATCTTCAGGAAGTTTCTCTCCCCTGAATCGGAAGAAGGGTTGTGCTCCTTCTGGTAAATCTTCGAGACCGGGGATGGGCATGAAATTTATACCCAGATATGCCTGGCTTTGGACATCCGGATTTTTCCCTAAAATAATGGTTACCTGGAGAGAATCTTCTTCTCCGGGCCGCATGATGGTAAGAGTGATCTGATCTCCAGGTTCTCGGGATTGCACAGCATCTACGAGATCATCACCTGATCCGATCTCCTCTCCATTGATGGCAGTAATCCGGTCACCTTCTACCAATCCAGCTTCGTCTGCAGGGGTATCGGGTACAACACTCGTGATCACGAAGGAGGGCACAAGCAGGAGACGTTCGGCATTTCCCTCAACGAAGGGTTGCAGGTCGAACATTCGCCTACGTTCAGGCTCGATCCCGATGAAGACACGCCCATCTCGTTCTTCCAACTGCAGAAGCACTTCATCGATTTCATCGCCATGTTGTACGGTCAAACTGACTTCTTCCCCTGATTCCTTGCCTTCGAGAGCCTCAATTAACTCAACAGTAGAATTGATATCTTCTCCATCAATGGCCAGGATGATATTCCCACGCTGGATTCCAGCTTTCTCCGCAGGACTAACCGGTTCAACAGACGTCACTAAAACACCCACTGCAGATACATCGGGTTCCTCAGGACCAGATAGGATGGTTTGGGCATTTACGACCGGCTGTGCTTGCAGGGCTAAATAGGTTAACCCAGCGCCGGTAACTGCACAGGCGATCATAACCACGCCAAGGGCGACTACTCCGAGTAAAATCCATAACCAACGATTTTTCATCTCTTTCTTTCTCCTGGTTTGAATTGAATAACTTCTATTTATTTTATTGTCAGTAGATTATGGAATTTTGTTAAAATTATTAAGATTTCGCAACAATTTTTAGGGGTTGAGTTGGAATTTGTAGCCTACCCCGCGCACCGTCACCAACCAACGTGGCTGAGCAGGATCCTGTTCTAACTTCTGGCGCAGGTGGCGGATGTGAACATCCACCGTACGGTCGCTGCCAATGTCGCTCTCATAACCCCAGACTGCATCGATTATATTTCCCCGGGTAACCGGTCTGCCTGGGCGGCTGGCGAGATAGCGCAGCGTACGGAATTCAGTGGGGGTCAGGTAGACCTGAACACCACCTCGAGTGACACGTAGTTGTTCCAAATCGACAACTATGTCTCCAAAGATGATCTTCTCACCCCGAGAGGCTTCGGCCAGCTCGCCATAAGCGCGTCGCAGCAGAGAACGGATGCGAGCGATCAGCTCGCGCAGGTTGTATGGTTTGACCACGTAGTCATCAGCTCCTAGCTCAAGTCCTAATACTTTATCCATAGGCTCGTCCAGGGCGGTAAGCATCAGAATCGGCTGTCGTTTCCCCTCCTGGCGTAAGATCCGGCATACATCGAATCCACTGATGTCTGGCAGGCGGATATCAAGCAAGATCAACTTCGGTTCTTCTGTGCGAGCCATCTTCAAAGCATCCTGCCCATTGTCAGCGCATAAAACCGAAAAGCCTTCCTGCTGGAGTGCATATTCCAATCCGCGCGCCACTGCTTTTTCGTCTTCGACGATCAGTATTCGTTCACCCGTCATCTTGTCACCGTAGATCGTGGTTGTTTATAGATAACTTATGATACCCGATTTGCTTTCTCCTTCCTAGAGAGAAGGACCGCAGTAAGATTTGGGTGAATTAATCTCAAACTGGATGGAACAAAATCCTCTCCAGCTCAGTCATTATATTAATCAGGAGAGATTTCGAGATGACAGGTATATTGGCAGTAGTGGTATTTATTGGACTTGTGGGGGCGCTTTTGTGGATTCTGATGGACCAGATTTGGAAAGACAGGAATATTGGTTCTTAAATCCATAAATTTATGAGCAATAGAAGTTACCTAAAGTTGTTGCTTACCGATAAATGTCCTTCTAAGTGAAGTACAAGCGAAGATTCTCCACAGGGTATTAGCAATTATTGCCATCACACTGGAGACTTTTCATCATTTATTTCCTCGGAAAGAAATAATGTCCAAGATGTAGAAACTGAGGTTCATAAACACTTGTCTGTTGTGAATTATACTTCTTACAGGGGTTAAGTTTTAACTGCAAATGCCCATTTAGGTTTCTGGGGAATCTCAATATATTTGCCAAATGGCGAGGGATACGCCTTATAATAGGCGAGATTTTATTGTCTGCGCGCTGCCTTTTTTTACTTCCTTGGGATATTTGTGTATCGGTGCTCGGGAAGTGATAGCAGCATAATAAGTGTATGGAGGTTATAAACCACAATGCGTGGCTATAGTAAACGAACCAGGCACCTGGTGCTGAGTAGGCATCTTGAGCGCCTGGAGCGAAAGATCGATGAATTTGAAGAGCTAGACCGCCGCTATTTCTGGGTGCGTCTAAGCGTATTATTGGGTGGTGTTCTGGCAATATTCATCGCATATCTTTACCGCCAATCAAGCTGGATGATCTATGCCGGGTTAGCTTTTCTGGTGATCTTATCTGTGGTTGTTTACTTCAACCGCAAAGTGAAACACAGTATCCTCCGCTTCAGTCTTTCGCAAAACTATTTCGCCAGCCAGCTGGCGCGCATGGACCTGAATTGGACGGAGATCCCTTCTCCAGGTACCAGTTCATCCGAAGGTGAACATCCCTATGCGAGTGATCTTGACATCATCGGTTTCAATTCCATACACCAATTGTTGGACACTGCAAACTCTTTAGGTGGCAGCCAGCGATTAAAAGATTGGCTGCTCAAACCTGTGCCCCACCTGGGGGAAGTACTCACCAGGCAGGCCACAGTGAAGGAGATCTGCGCCCTCTCTGGCTTCCGCAGCAGGTTGGCTCTCAACAGCAGTTTGGTTTCTGTTGAAGACAGCCAGCCGTGGGATGGTGAGGGATTGGTAATGTGGTTGGAACGCAACGTAAATGCAAAACCTCTCAAGCCGCTGTTAGCGATACTAGGTATACTGGCTCTGGTAAACCTTACCCTGTTCGTCCTTTTCGCTTTCAATCTGATCCCGGCTTGGTGGGTGATCAGCCTGGTGATTTATGCCGCGATATACCTTTTCGCCTTTAGGAATTTTAGAGATGCTTTTGGTCAGGCACAGTACCTCTCAACGACATTGGAGCGTTTCCGGGCGGTCACGCTATACCTGGAGCGATATATCTACAAAAAGGGTAGCCACCTCGAACGGATCTGTGAACCATTATGTAAGTCCGATCGGCGACCGTCAACATATTTGAGACGGCTTACGCTGATCGCTTCGGCGGTCAGCATTGGTGCTAACCCGGTTGTGTGGCTGCTGTTAAATATATTTATGCCCTGGGATGTATATTTCAATTACCTTCTGGAGAGGTACAAAGCCAGGATGCAGGAGCTGCTGCCCCAATGGCTGGATGTATGGTATGAGTTGGAAGCCTTGAATTCACTTGCGAATTTCGCTTACCTGAACCCGGATTACACTTTTCCCCAAATCATGAAGCACGAGAACACAAACGAGCGTGTCTTCCACGGAGAATCTCTTGGGCATCCTTTGATCCCTGATGAAGTCAAAGTCTGCAATGATTTTGTCTTGGGGAAAATGGGCCAGGTGGCGCTTATCACCGGATCAAATATGTCAGGCAAATCCACATTCTTGCGCACGATCGGGGTGAACCTTTGTCTGGCGTTTGGGGGCGCCCCGGTGAATGCGGTTTACCTGAAGACGGACCTCTTCCGTTTATACACCTGCATCCAGGTCACCGATTCGCTGGCGGATGGGATCTCTTATTTTTATGCTGAGGTCCGCCGCTTGAAAGCCCTCTTGAATGCCCTTGAAGTGGAACATGAATTGCCCTTATTCTTCCTGATCGATGAGATCTTTCGCGGCACAAACAACCGCGAACGCCAGATCGGAGGGCGGGCTTTTGTCCAGACTCTGGTCGGTGGTGAGGGGGTGGGACTGATCTCGACCCACGATCTGGAGCTGGTTGTCTTCGCCGATGAGCTCTCGAATGTGAACAATTATCACTTCCAGGAAGAAGTAACCCAGGGTCGCATGCTGTTCGATTACTGTTTACGTCCTGGTCCCAGCCAAACCACGAACGCATTGCAGATCATGCGCATGGAAGGCCTTCCGGTGGTCGATAAGTTCCCAACAGAGAAAGAATAAGATCCTTCAGTTTTCAGCAGCAGCGCTTGTTTGCTTACCGTTAACAGGGTTCGTGAATAATCACCAATGGATTTTTATTGAACCCTAATAACTTGCCTTTTCCTGAATTGAGGAAACATGGAATTTATAAGAAATTTTTTGATCGATATGGATGGGGTGCTGATTAGTGGGGACACGGTTATACCAGGAGCGAAACACTTTGTCTAGCGTTTAAATGCCAGTCAAGCCAAATACCTGGTGCTGACGAATAACCCGATTTATACCCCTAAAGATCTGTCGCACAATCTGATGAATATGGGATTGGATATCCCGCCAGAATTAATTTTCACCTCGGCTATGGCGACCGCCCAATTCTTGCAGAAGCAGCGCCCGAATGGGACGGTGTATGTGATCGGTGAGAGTGGATTAACTTCTGCGATGCACGAAGCGGGTTATATCATCACTGAGTATGATCCTGATTATGTCGTGCTGGGTGAGACGAACGCTTTCAGTCTCGAGAATCTTACCAAGGGTATTCGTTTGATCATCGATGGGGCGCGCTTCGTGGCCACCAAGCCCGAAGAGATCGAGTGCTATTCCTATATCCCGACTCACGTGTATGATTCGGTGGCTGAGTTCGAGGTGGGATAGGAGTGATTTGCCTGCAAGACCCAAATCCTAATGAGTCTGAAGCGATTCGGCTTCATAATGATCTTTAAGAGTCCTCAAGACAAATTCAACCAACCTGGCAAAGATCCTTGATAACCAGGTTAGCTTTAACCGCGCGTCAGGCGCGGTTTTTCCTATGGCAAGCAGTCTTGCTGACCATCATTACATTGATCCCCAAATCTGTACTAAGCTATTGAGGGAATTTTTGTAGTTGTAGGTTTACTGAGCTAAATGCAAAGATTCAACCATGTAATTTGATTCAGTCTTTGCCTTCATACTTGAAGGAGACCTTCACTTTCGCTCGATAGGCCTTTACTTCGCCATCCTCGAGTTGCATATCCAGTTCGACGACTTCAGCGATGCGTAGATCCCGCAAGGATTCTGCAGCTCTATCCACGGCAGCAGCCGCAGCCTTCTCCCACGACTCAGTGCTGGTACCAACCAGTTCGATTACTTTGTATACGCTCTCCACTTTATTGACCTCCTCTTAGGAAAAATATTCGTTAAGGAATCATGATAATTGATTATATCAGTAGAGATGAATCCAAAATCCATAGGTTCTGGAATGAATTATTCAACATTCTAAAACCATATGTAATTCGGTTGTGTCAGTCAGACGATCTCATCTCTCTCGTTCATGATGATCCCCGAAACTTCTAACGGAAAACATGCAAATCACCTCTTTCGATCAATTGTGACGATATGACGTTGCAAATTTTCCATCATCGCCTTCAGATCAGCTTTTCTACAATGAAAAGGAAATCGACCTTTGCTGTCGCTCCCATTCCTTGAAATGTAGGTTTTACATTTGGGACAATGGATACGATTTCTCCTTTCAGGCTATTCAAGTACTCCTCGAGTTTTTCTTTGTCTGTGTCCATTTTAAGATCGAATCTGTGTACCTTGTATTTCATCTTATTCCTCGCTTTTGTGACTGAGATCAGTTTGATATCCAAAAAATTCTTCCGAAAAATCTTCGCACGGAAATATTATACAAAGAACTTTTAAAGAACTTATGTATATAATATCAGTTTGAGGGGGCTAATATCAACTTATTGGAAAAAATCCCCAATAGATGATGAATCTGAGATAAAATTTGCTGAATTAGACCATCCATTAAAAATCCAAGATTCAAATCATTGTCAATTCTTGGTTATATTTCATTTTGATCCTTCTTTCAAAAGATTGAAACCCACAATCAAGGCCAATCTGGCATTCCTTTAATTTTCTTCTTTATCAAGTATCGAATTGGAGAAGATGGGATTGATATAATATTCCCTACTTAAACCAGGAGGCGAGCATGGCGAAGGTAACCAGCGTTTACGAGAATGTAACCCAGCAGTTTGCTAAAGCAGCCGATCTGATGGGTTTAGACCCGGATGTGCGCATCATACTGGCTGAACCGATGAGTGAGATCGGGGTTAACTTCCCGGCATTAATGGACGATGGCCAGGTGAAGATGTTCAGAGGCTACCGCGTCCAGCATAACAACGTGCTGGGTCCTTTTAAAGGAGGCTTGCGCTATCACCCCTCAGTCAACTTAGACGAGATACGCGCTTTGGCGACCTGGATGACCTGGAAGACTGCTATTGTGGATATTCCACTCGGTGGCGCGAAAGGGGGTATCCAGATCGATCCCAACAATTATTCACCCTCCGAGCTGGAGCGCATCACCCGTCGTTTCACGTTTTCACTGGGCAGCAACATCGGTCCTGATTATGATATCCCTGCCCCGGACGTGAACACGAATCCACAGATCATGGCCTGGTTCATGGATACATTCTTGCAGATGATGCCGCCTAATGAACGACAGGGTTGTGTCCATGTGGTAACCGGCAAACCAGTTGAATTGGGAGGTAGTGTCGGGCGGGATAAAGCCACCGGTCAGGGAGTTGTTTACCTGATCGAACAGTGGGCAAAGGATAACTCATTCGATCTCGGAGAAGCCACTTATTTCGTGCAGGGTTTCGGGAATGTCGGCTCCTGGTCCGCTCGCTTGATGAATCGGCACGGCGCGAAACTGCTGGCGGTCGAAGATGCTACCGGAGCGATCTTCAATCCAGATGGCATCGATCCAGATGAGCTGAATCCCTATGTCCAGGAATATGGTGGTCTCGTCGGCTTTCCACATGCAGAGGCGATCGATCATCAGAAATTCTTAAGTACCAGCGCTGATATCTTTATCCCAGCCGCGCTGGAAAACCAGATCACGCTGGAGACTGCGCCGTTCTTGAATATCAAGCTGGTCGCGGAAGGGGCCAATGGTCCAACAGATATTGATGGAGATCGCATTCTGAGGGAAAAAGGGACCGCTGTCCTGCCAGATATCCTTTGCAACGCGGGCGGTGTTATTGTCAGTTACTTTGAATGGCTGCAAAACAAGCGCAGGGAGTATTGGGATTTGGAGGAGGTTGATCGCAAGCTGCACAAGATCATAATCAAAGCATACCGCAGAGTAAATAATACAGCGGCTGAGTATCATTGTGACTGGCGCACAGCTGCATATATCGTCGCCCTATCGCGGCTGGAAATGGTGTATAAGGGGCGGGGGATCTTCCCGTGAACCTGCGAAGTTGCCATCAAGTAATGACCTGGTCGCTTAACTTTGCCCCATCGGGGATAACAGCCTGGCGCAGTACGACCGCGTTCTGGATATGAACATCTTCCCCAATGTGTACATTTTTCTCAATGTAGACATCTGGACCGATAATACAACCTGAGCCGATGATAGTCCCTTCTTCAATTCGAAGCGGTGGCACAATATTTGTGTTTGGGCCAACAGCACTGGGGTTTACATAACTTTCTCTCGCGTTACTTCTGAGCAAATA
>JBFFIU010000017.1:0-22835 GCA_041556275.1 Anaerolineales bacterium
AGTTACCGTTCAGGTTTGGTCGCAATATCAGCATTCATCATGGGTGCTCTCCTCAGCGCGTGCAGCACATCCCAGTCCCTTCAAAACACCAAGCAACCTATTATCTCTAACTCAATTCAAGGTACAGGCACAATCACACTTACACCCTTCCAGCCAATCTTCGACACGCAAACCCCAATTCCGGATCACAATCCGTCTCCCACCGCAGAGCCAACGATCACGCCAACGGAATTACCTGTTCTCGAAGCCAATTCCAACAAGACAGTTTGGGTACCCCCATATTTCCCTAAGGATCTCACTTCCCAAATTGTTTACCCACAGGACTTCGTTCGGATTGAAGCACCTGATGGAGCACAGGTAAATCTATCTGTCGGTGACCAGGAAATGTTCAGCCAATGGATATTCGCTCTGGTTTCTCCGTATCCAACGATCGTCGATCAGGTTTTGGCTGAGGATATCAAGCAGTCATGGAAAGGGAATCCCTCTGGCCCTTTCGGCAATCAACCTCTCCTGATGGATGAAAACACCTCCGGATTGTTGTCTGCCTGGTGGGGCACTTCCGCTCCAAATGCAACTCAAATCATCCCTGCAGACGAATTATTAGATTACGCGTGGGAAAATCAGCCTTCTTGGGCGCTCATCCCGTTCGAAGCAGTAGAACCACGCTGGAAAGTGCTGGAGGTTGATGGTCAATCTCCACTGAGAAAAGAGTTTGACGCAACCGGTTATACCCTGACAATTCCCCTATCGATCTCTGGTGAAAGAGAATCGATCGAAGCGCTAATCTCATCATCTAACCTCCCTGATACTAACAGAGATCCGAATCGCCTTACGACTGTTGCACTTACTGGCGTTACTGCGCTTGTGCGCGCTACTGCCTTCACAATGCATCGTAATGGTGTTACCTATCCTGCCCGTGATATCGGCGAGGTGCTGCGCAGCGCCGATCTGACTCATATCAGCAATGAGATCCCTTTCTCTCCTGATTGTCCCTTGCCAAATCCCGTTCAAGAAGGACTGCGGTTCTGTAGTCAGCCGGATTACATTGCCTTATTGGAAGAAGTGGGTACTGACATCGTCGAACTGACTGGCGATCATTTCGGTGACTGGGGACCAGAAGCGATGTATTTTACATTGGATATGTACGAGCAGCGAGACTGGACATATTACGGTGGCGGATACGACCGCAAGGATGCCCGTCAGGCACGGCTGATCGAGCATAATGGCAACCAGATCGCTTTCATCGGCTGCAATGGAAAAGGAGGCGGGTACGCCACTGCCAACGACAGCCAGCCTGGGGCGGTAGCATGTGACTTCGACTGGCTGCAAAAGGAGATCTCCCGGCTTAAAGGTGAGGGATATCAAGTTATCGCCACCTTCCAGCATTTCGAGTACTATACCTACACTCCTCAGCCAGACCAAGTCCAGGACTTTCAATCTTTGGCCAAGGCGGGCGCCGCAGTCGTTAGTGGAAGCCAGGCCCACCAACCCCAAGGATTCGAGTTTCTCAAGAAATCATTCATCCATTACGGTTTAGGTAATCTGTTCTTCGACCAGTATCATTTCTGCACCGATTACGCTTGCGATGATGGATTTATCGACCGGCATGTATTCTATGATGGTAAATACATAGGCAATGAGCTGTTAACATTTGTTTTTGAAGATTACGCCCGTCCGCGCTTGATGAACCCAGAAGAACGGGCAGCATTACTCCAAAAAGTGTTTTCAGCGAGCAGATGGTAAGAATATACATTTTTCTTTAGGAGGTAAACGTGGGATTGAAACCTGATCATTGGATCCGCAACATGGTTAAGAAGCATGGCATGATCGAGCCCTTTGCTGACAACCAGATTCGCGATGGTGTAATTTCATTTGGCGTCTCTTCTTATGGTTATGACATCCGGGTGGCAGACGAATTTAAAATCTTCACCAATGTGTTCTCCGCAGTGGTAGATCCGAAGCATTTTGACCCAAAATCGATGGTCGATTTTCGAGGCGAAATATGCGTCATCCCCCCCAATTCATTCGCCCTGGCGCGCACAGTTGAGTACTTCCGCATTCCACGCAGTGTATTGACGGTATGTTTAGGCAAATCGACTTACGCTCGCTGCGGAATAATTGTCAATGTAACCCCATTTGAGCCTGAGTGGGAGGGTTATGTCACATTGGAGATATCTAATACGACCCCGCTTCCTGCCAGGATCTATGCCAATGAAGGCATCGCCCAGGTCTTATTTTTCGAGGCAGATGAGGAATGCGATGTGTCATATGCTGATAAGAAGGGTAAATACCAAAAGCAAGAAGCAATTGTGCTGCCAAAACTGTGAAGCGCATGCCCTACGCCAGTCGCCTGGATAACCTACAGCCTGAAGGAGCCTATGTTGTGATGACCAGGGCTCTTGCACTCGAGGCACAAGGACGCCAGATCATCCACCTGGAAATCGGACAGCCTGACTTCGAGACATTTCCGCACATCGTTGAGGAGGGTGTAAGCGCATTAAGAGGCGGATTCACGCGTTACAACCCGCCACTTGGAATACCCGAACTACGTCAGGTCGTTGCCACCTATGCTGGAGACCAGAGAGGGATGGACATCAATCCAAACCGGGTTGTAATCGGTCCAGGAGCGAAACCAGGATTGTTCTTCCCCACCCTGGCACTCATTGAACCTGGAGATGAAGTGCTCTACCCCGATCCTGGATTTCCAACCTATCCGGCCATGATCGAGGTGGCTGGAGGGATACCCATCCCAGTGCCTCTACGAGAAGAGAACGATTTTTCTTTTGATCTTTCAGCATTCAACGATCTACTAAGTGATAAGACTCGCCTGATAATCCTCAACTCACCTGCCAATCCCACAGGGGGTGTGATCCCTCGATCCGATCTGGAGCACATCGCTCAGGTAGCTCTCGAGCGTAAAATCTGGGTCATCTCGGATGAGATTTATGCGCGACTCGTTTACGACGGGAAAAATGTACCCAGCATTGCCTCCATCCCTGGTATGGCAGATCGGACAGTAATCGTCGATGGTTTTTCAAAGACTTACGCCATGACTGGTTGGCGTCTTGGATTTGCCATCATGCCGGTCTCACTTGCCCAAAAGGTGGAACTCTTGATCACTCATTCGATTGGCTGCACTGCCACATTCACCCAACGCGCCGGTTTACATGCTCTCGAAGCAAGCCAGGAGCTGGTGAATCGAATGGTAACCGAATACCAGCAAAGACGGGACAGGATCGTTGCGGGGCTTAATAACATAGCCGGCGTGTATTGCCAGATGCCACAGGGTTCATTCTACGTTTTCCCCAATGTAAAATCTTTCAATACACCATCCGATCAATTAGCAAGCCGTTTGTTAGAGGAAGCTGGTGTCGCAGTACTTCCCGGCACAGATTTTGGGGACAACGGAGAAGGGTACTTGCGGTTATGTTACGCTACTTCCAATGAGAATATCGAACGAGCATTGGAGAATATGTCTGCCGTTTTAAATTAAGGCAAACTATTCCATTGGAGACCCCCCCACGGTGATTAACTCGCTGATCTTCTCAAATGTCACTGGTCCGATCCCCTTGACCTCTTGAATATCCTCTTTACGACGAAAAGGCCCGTTTGTTTGCCTGTAGCGAATTATTTCCGCAGCGATCACAGGTCCTATCCTTGGCAAGCTTTCCAATTCATTCTGGCTGGCAGTATTTATATTGATTAACACTTCAGGAGCTTCGTACGTGGGGGACCGCTCTTGTTCTTCTACTCTGGGTTCTTCTACTCTGGGTTCTTCTTCAATCAGGGCTGGCACCCAAATCTGCATGCCATCTTCAACAACCATCGCCAAATTAATTAATGAGAGGTCAGCCTCAGGAATTGCACCCCCAGCTGCCAGAATTGCTCCCTCAACGCGAGAACCTGGTGGCAGTCTGTAGACACCGGGTTGATTCACAGCACCGGCAACATGAACGGTTACAGGCGATGCGGTTGGTGGTGGAGATAGTTTAATCGATGTTCCCCTGGGCTGGCTGCTCACGAGAAGGATCAACCCCACCCCAAGAAGCGTACACACCACCGCAAATGCGATCCCCCAAAAGTATTTCATGTCCTGCTTTCGGCTTGCCTAGGAATCTACTTTAATCCATCAGTACAGCAAATAGACACTCAAATCAGTATCATGGAATATAACTAGCTAATGCTCAATTAGACCTGCGGATCGATTACCAAACTCAAACCCAAACGTTGGTTGCTTGCATCCACATTCAGCACCCTTACTTGAACACGTTGGCCCTCCGCAACCACCTGGTCTGGATTGATCTCCTCTCCAACTGAGCCCATCTCGGAGACATGAATCAACCCATCCAATCCTTCCTCTAATCGGGCGAATGCACCAAATGGCATCACACTTGTAATCACAGCTTCGACCTGCTGACCGGGGTGATAACGAACTTCAGCTACCTCCCATGGATTGGAATGCAATCGCTTTAATGAGAGCGCTACCCGCTGTCGGTCCTGGTCGATACTTATAACATAAACATCAACTTCATCACCGATATTTAACACTTCGGTTGGATGGCGCACTCTTCCCCAGGATAATTCGGAGACGTGGATCAATCCCTCTAAGCCGCCCAGGTCAACAAAGATGCCAAAATCGGTAATATTGGTGACCGTACCAGAAATCTTTTCGGATGGGTGTAGATTCTCTAGCAAGTGAATTCTGCGTCCAGGTTCAAACAGAGCCGCTCTTTCGGAGAAGACCACCCTGCCTCGAGCCCGATCACACTCGATTACTTTGAGCTTCATCGCGGAAGCAAGATACTTACTTAAGATGTGATCCCGCTCATCATCATCTTGATCGTCAGAATTGAACGGGATATCGACCAGATGAGAAATAGGGACAAAACCTTGCAAATCATCACTCTCTACGAGCAATCCACCCCTGTTGTAATCTACCACTTCAAGCGTCACCGTCTCATCTGAATCGTAGATTTTTTTTGCTTGCACCCAATTCACTTTAAATTGATGAGCTTTGCCAAACGCCGGCTTTGCCTTTTCTGTGCTTCCATTAGATAGATTGGATTCTTCCTCTTCTGCTAAAACAGCAGCCCACCAAGATTCATCAACGGGTTGTGACCCCTCTTGCAGTTCTTCTGAGTATGATTCTTTTACCATTAATCTATCCTTCATTAAATGATAGTGCTTTTCCGGTACCCTCCATCAAGACATTACACTTAGTTCGTGACTGTTCTTATCTGGCAACTCCTCCTTTCTTGCCTGGTGCTCCATGGCGATGATCGCATCTGCAACGGCTTCGATCGCAACGCGCTGTTTACGGTATAAATCTGCCTCGGACATTGCCAAGCGCATGGCGATATCGCGCACCTTACGGCCTTCAAGAAATTTTAAGTCTAATATATTATAGAGTATCCACTCAGCTGTAAAGCGGCGTTCACCTTCCGGGCGCACGCGCTGGATGCCCTCCATGAGGATCGAACGCAGCGCATTGGTTGGATTCCCTTGATGATTATCCAATGTACTTTGCACGACCTGCAATCGAAGGAGAGGGCTTTGAGAAAGCTTTGGTCCACCCCAATAGTGACTCAGCGCCTCCTTGACCCACTTCGAGATATTGTCATCATCGAGTGAAATGTCGGATGAAGTGAGTACATCTGTACCATCGTAGCGCGCCGCTGCTCGAAGTCTTTGGATCAGCTCCACTTGGGGATTAAGGGCTTCGACCGAAGCGAAAACTTGCTGCTGTAAACGGATATCCAGCAACGCCATAGCAGCGCGACGAGATAGGATCAAAAAAGCATTCACCTGCTCCTCATCTAGTGTACCCTTGGGATTACGTTCCACACCTATAAAACCGGTTAACTGCTCTTCGCTATCCTTTTCTTCGAACAAAGGTGCCAGCCAATAACCGTTCCAGATGAAGAGCGGATCTTGATCAGATCGCTTCACTCCCGACCCACCGTTCTTGATGACTGCATTGAGTAGATCATTGTGGGAGTCAACCTCTTCAAAAGGATGCTTGTCACCCATCGTCAGCAACATCTCCGGACTTTCGGCTCCCAACACGACGATAAATGCATTGGAAACTTGCAGACGGTCACACAAGGCAGCCAACACAGATTCAAGAAAATCACTTAGATCCCCAGTAGTTAACAACCGTTCTTCCAACGACTGGATCAACTGTAGTTTGTTTGGATTTCCCCCATGGAACAGCCATCTTTCCCAAAGTGGAGCGACCAAAGTGATCATATGCTCCATGATCAATAAGCTGGTGACCATTACAATTGGAACCAAAACTGGATTTGATAAACCAAATACACCTGCCAAACGGTTGACCAGAATGGTCATGGAGACAACGACTAGAGCTGTCATTGGACCTCTCATCAACCATTTGAAGAGACGTCGTTTAACCACACGATCTGGCCAGGATACTCCGAAAAAAGCCACCGCGTACGCCATTAGAACCAAGAGTACCGAAACCAAAAGATTGCTCAACGTGGCTGCCAACCAGAACAACAATTGATGATTGACAGCGAAATCTGATCCAAATAATAAAAAGGGGTAGGAGCCAAGTGCAGGTGCTAACGCCCCCAATAGGAGATATCTCATTCTTCTTCGACTGGTTCTAGTAACCGTGCGTTGATATGCTCTCCAAAAGTTGAACCCCGATAAGACAATCACTAAAACGTAATAGGCAGAAAATACCCAGGTGAGTGAAGTTCGCTGAAGATATGGAGCCGGACCGCCAACTTCAACCAATGGACCGACCAACCAGGGTGAAGGTATGATGACACAAAAACCAAGGGATATGAAATACAGCAACCAAACCAAACGCCTTCGCCTCCCACGAGAAGGTCGCCCAGTGGTTTGAAGTAAGGCATCTGAGAAGTGCAGATACGCTGGAGGCAGAAAGACGATACCAATCCATTGAACGCGCATCCAAAATTCCATTTGAGAAGAATTACTAGCATTGCTTGAAATCGCATCCCCAACAGAAACAAACACCACACACAGCAGGATCAAAGCAAATGATCTAGCGACACGATCTCGTAGATTAAATGACAATGCATACAGCAGTAGCGAGAATGCCGTAATGGCGATCCCCACTGTGAGTAATTCGTTGATACTTCTAAAAAATTCTGCCATCATTTCGAAAACAAGCGCGCAGGTTCGGTGATCCTGCAGTACTTATATTATCCATTTTGTGAAAAAAATAGCAATATCCCTATTGGAGTAATAATGGTCGATATAACCGCAATAATCGAATCCGAGCTTTTGCGCCAGATTGATCCCTGGAAAGTTTTTTGGCTGCATTTCGAGCATCAAGCGATGGCTTTTCGTGTGTTTTCCAGTCCACTCCAATGAAGCTAATAAGAGAGCTGTTCCTATTCCTTGCCGCCTAAGATTGGGAGTGACAACCAGATCCATTATCCATGTTGTCAACGGGATCATATTCTTTACTATGCTGGCGTAGCCAACCGGTCCCCCGGAATGCACCGCCACTAAAACTTGCGAGTAATCTTTCCAATGGTCCCTCAACACTTGCTTTGGACGAGGGTAATCAACTCGCGCAGTTCTTGGCAGACGCACCTCACGGAATACAGCACCAGTCTGGTCTAGTTCAAAAATCGAATCCATTTGCCAGACATGGTCACTGGAGTAACTGTGGTCAATCTCCATCAGTACAGCGATATCTTTTTCAATTACGGGCCGAATTTCTATCTCAGGCATGTATCAATTTGACCATCTACACGAACTATACTACGGCGTTGAAGGATTATTAACGCGCACTTGAATCACACATGGCTCCAGGGATTCTCCTTGGTTGTCAGTGACAACTAATCGTAACATATAATCTCCGGGTGCTAGCGCACGCGTATCCCATTGACCAAGCTCACCATCTCGTATTATGTCTCTTCCAGCCAGAATCGTCAACCAAGCCGTTTCTCCAGGTCGGGCAACTTCATATTTATAAAAACCGAAATTTTGAATATCAGCAGTACCCTTAACGATGATTAATCCACTGATTTCTTCCCCCTGTTTTGGTTCAGACAGCATAATCTGACCAGGGAGACAACCCTCTCCAAGAACTTGTTCCGTAGCTTCAAGCTCAGGCATGGATTCGACAGCAGTTTCTTCCGCAGCGCCTTCTGGGGATTCTTGAAGGACCAGTGTAGTTGTGGGAGAGGCTAAAAGATCCAGGGTTGGTGTCAATAACGGATTCGAAGCCGGGAAAGCGGGACTGACGAACGATACCAATGCAAACACACCAATAGCCATAATAAACAGCAAGACCAGCATTCCCACTGAATAATTTAATTGTGATTGGGCGCTCTCTCTCTCCAAACCAAAAGCAGCCCGGCGAAGCTCCTCCCAAGCCAGGATGATCTTGCGGATGTAGACCAATCCTGCCAGAGCCAGGATCACATACATCCAGATCTCATATGTCCTGAAAAAGCGCAGTGCTTCTTCCATTACCTAAAATTTATTATAGAATAATCAATCCACCCCAACCGAGGATCACAGGCGACGCAAAACGCCTTCAACAATACGAGTAAGCCTAGGCATAACTATCTGACCAGCTTCCAGCACCTCCTCGTGACTGGTGATTGTCTCGCCATCCAGGTTGGCTTTATTACTGATCGTTGATAGCCCCAAAACACGCATATCTCCATGTCTGGCAACTGTAACCTCAGGAACGGTGGACATACCAACTGCATCCACACCAATCGCCTTTAAGAAGCGCAAATCTGCTGGCGTTTCAAAGGAAGGTCCAGCCAGACAAACATAAACACCTTCCTGCAAAGGGATATCATTTTCTCCTGCAACCTGACGCGCTAATTCACTTAGCGCTCTAGAATATGCGCGACCCATGTCCGGGAAACGCGGTCCGATCTCGTCAAGATTTGGCCCATACAGCGGACTGTGCCCTGCCATTCCGAGCAGGTTCAAATGATCTGTGATCAACATCACTTCACCTGGTTCGAAATTTGGATTAACTGCGCCTGCTGCGTTGGTAACGATCAGAATCTCTAAGCCCAACCTTTGCATGACTCGGACCGGGAAACCTACCTGTGCCATGCTGTAACCTTCATAAAAATGAGCCCGTCCTTGCATCACAAGCACATCCTGTCCCTGCAACGACCCAATGACCAACTGACCTTGGTGACCTTCAACTGTAGATACCGGCCAAGATGGAATTTCTCCATATGGGATTATCGTTGCCCCCTCAATTTCTTCTGCCAATGGACCCAAGCCAGAGCCAAGGATCATCCCAACACGAGGTCTTACGCTTATCTGAGCGCGGATAATTTCCGCAGCTCGATCAATTTCGGAGAGTTCAATATAATTTTTCATTGCAGGATTCCTTCTAGAATATCGAATGCAGGATTTTATCACACCGCTGAAGATTGGTAATCATCTTCACAAGCGGATTGCAGACGCCGGATCAATGCCCGCGTCGAAAGCGGATTGCGATGACGAAGTCGAGACTGGATTTCTTTGACCGTATAACCATTTCGGCTCATACGCAAAGCAGCGGTATGTCTCAGTATTCGGGGAGAAAGGGCAATAGGTGGATTTGCCATCTGTCCCCAGTGATTCAAAATTTGCCACACCCCTTGGCGGCTCAAACGCCCATCCATCTGGCTGATGAACAACGCTGGCTCCCCAGGATCATGGAGAATTTCCGGGCGCCCTTGGGTCAAATAGTCATCTACAGCGCTCTTCGCATTTCCCATCGAAAGCCATACATCACCTTCTCCAAACAAATTGACGCGGAGCAGTCCTGCCCGCAGGTCCAGATCGGACATATCCAGGTCTGTTAAATCTCCAACTGACAGACCAGTCTCCAACAGAATGGAAAAGATCGCTCGATCCCTTACCCCCCTAGGTCGTGACGAAGCCTCCATGATTGTCAGAAGTGATTCGATTTGTTCTTGATTCAAGCATTTTAGAGGGCTGCTTTCTGGGACTGCGTAGATCAAGCGCTGGATATCGCCATCATTCACCGAGAGTGAATCGGATGGAAGCATACCTTCGTGGACCAGATATTCACTAAAGCATTTCAGCGTGGCTAACCTACGGATCAATGTGTTTCGCTGACGTCCTATCTCTCGTTCCCCCTCAATGAATGCAACTACCCGTTGGGTATTTAAGTCGGAAATCTGAGGAGATTGAGACAATGTATTCTGCAAGAAAAATAAAAAAACACGCAGATCATTGGCATAGGCCATCCGCGTGCTATCGGAATACTCCGCATCAGCCTCTAAACTGGCTAGAAATGCACTAATCCCGGTCTCCATCAGCTATAAACGACTCCACAGGAAACTCACGGTAAATTATTTGCCCCAGGCTCAAAAAACGCTAAACAGATGACATGCACGCCCTCACCAAGGGCAATATTATATCATACTATCCTCCAACACCTTGCTGAAGGCCTGGATGGCCTGTTGCACTCCAGCATCATCCACCCAGAAATGAGTCACCAAGCGGAATCTTTTCTCACCAATTGCACTTACTTTCACTGCATATTCCATTAGCCGTTTTTGCACGTGAGAAGCAGAAATTGGGATACCCTCATGCAGCGAAAAGAAAACCATATTTGTATAAGGTGTACCGGGATCCATAACGATGCCAGGTATGCTAGATAAACCCTGAGCCAGATTCTTTGCTCGCAGATGATCTTGCCCGAGTCGATCAACCATGGTATTCAATGACACGATACCAGCAGCAGCCAGGATACCTGCCTGGCGCATACCACCACCCAGCTGTTTGCGGATACGGCGGGCTTGATTAATAAATTCAATCGTTCCGCACAGGACCGATCCTACCGGTGCACATAAACCCTTGCTCAAACAAAAAGTCACCGAATCTACATGTTCGGCAAGTTCTGCGGTATTAACACCTTGCGCTGTAGCGGCGTTAAATATACGGGCGCCATCCAAATGCAGAAGCATATCATGCTGGTGGACCAATTCAGCCATTGCCCGAGTGTATTCCGCGCTGAGTGATACTCCCCCACAGCGGTTGTGTGTGTTCTCAAGAACGACCAAGCGAGAAACTGGAAAGTGAACGTCATCAGACCGGATCGCCTCCTGAACTTCATCTAAATCCAGACTGCCATCCGGTTGATTAGAGATCTGACGAGGATGCACACCTCCCAATGCAGACACACCCCCTGCCTCAAATAAGAATGTATGTGAGCGATCACCGAGGATGATCTCATCTCCACGTCCACAGTGAGCCAAAATGGCTGCCAGGTTACCCATCGTCCCCGAAGTAACGAATAAACCGGACTCTTTGCCCATCAATGACGCGGCCAGACTCTCGAGCTTGTTGATCGTCGGGTCTTCACCATAAACATCATCGCCTACTTCAGCCTCCGCCATTGCCTGTCGCATTTCTGCAGTGGGCAAGGTAACCGTGTCACTCCGCAAATCGATCCAATCCATATTCACCTCAAGTCATTCAATCTAAGCTGGAAATTATTCGATATTCAGATGCGAGGAACAGACCCACTTCCCCATGTAATTCCATCCATTGATTGAGTTCAGAAAATGGTGCGCTAGGCTAAATTGACCAATGAATAAATCAATAAAATAACCATGCATCACTCAAATTCAGCGATCAATTTCAACTCATCAAGCACAACAGTTAATTCCTCAGGAAGCGGGGCTTCAAATTCGCTCGCTTCAGATTCACCCAGGAGCTTGATCCGCAATCGGGCAGCATGCAAGAAATGTCTTTTCAAGGGCAAGCTGGGGTGCTTGTGTCCATAAACCCTGTCCCCAACAACGGGACAGCCAAGGAATTTTAAGTGCAGGCGAATTTGATGAGTTCTTCCAGTGATCGGATGCACCTCTAACAAAGAATGATCAGGATATCGGCGCAAAGTGCGGTACTCACTGACTGCCGATCGTCCTTTGCCAGGAGGAACGACTTTCATCCTCTTGCGGTCCACGGGATCCCGTCCAATGGCAGCCTCTACGCGACCACTTGAGGTTGGAGGTGCCCCATCTACCAATGCCAGATAAGCCTTCTCCACTTCTCGCGTGCGGAATTGATCGCTCAGCCAATGATGAGCTGCATCGTTCTTCGCCAAGAGGATTAATCCGGAGGTATCTTTATCGAGACGGTGAACAACTCCCGGGCGCTGAATCCCCCCAACTCCTTCTATATCCGGAGCATGCGCAAGCGCGGCATGCACAAGCGTCCCTGAATGGTGACCGGCGGATGGGTGAACTACCATCCCGGCAGGCTTATTTACTACCATCAGGTCATTATTTTCGAAAATGATCTCCAGAGGAATTTGTTCCGCTTCCAGTTTGGCTGGTTCAGGCGGAGGTATCTTCAAAGTAACTTGTGCGCCCCTGTCAATCAGCTGTCCGCTCTTATGGGCAGGTATTCCATCAACGATCACCAATCCGTCTTTGATCAATGACTGCAAGCGAGAACGAGAGTATTCAGGCAGCTGCTTTACCAGGTATTTATCCAATCGCTGCGGCTGATCATCTTCACAGATAATTTCCACAATGCGATCGTTCACTCAATTCTCCTCAGGGATTTTCTCAACAACTGGCTCTGAGGATGATTCTGCATCAGGGGACAAGGTTGACTTTTCCTGTTTTCTTTCCTTATACCAAATCCCAAGAATGAGAATCATGGTACCGACTGTTATACAGGCATCTGCCACGTTGAACACCGGAAATTTCCAAACCGAGACAAAATCCGTCACCCAGCCAATCGTAAGCCGATCAAATAAATTGCCGATTGCGCCCCCGAATTGCATCGCCATCGCCAACCTCAAAGGCCAATCTTCACGTGGAACTCGGGGGTAATAGAACAGGATGACCACGGCGACTATCATGGGAAGAATAGTGAATACATTGCTAAAACCTGGCAGTATGCCGAAGGCTGCTCCTGTGTTCTTCCAATGAACTATGCGGGCATACGGCTCCAGCCAATCCCAGGGAACCCATACCTCCCCTAAAGCCAGATTGGCGCGAACAATACCTTTACTAAGCTGGTCAAGAATGATGATCGCTCCAGCGATTGAGAGCAAGGTCAGATAATCTCGCAAGTTCTTCAATGACATCATATTGTTTGATTCCATGCCCACATTTTACTCCATGTAACCCAACTCACCCTTAGAATCGTATATGAAGGTGCAATATCTGAGGCAAGATGGCGACATGTCACTCACAGCTATCAGCATCTCCTGCAATTTTTGTGGAGTGACCCCCGCATGAAAAGAGACCAGATGAGCGGCACAACTCCTTCCACTGATTTTGCAATCACTGTTACCAAAATGCGGTACAGGGATGCACGCTTGCGGGAGAGAGGCAAGTGATTGACTCCAAAGACACTCCAATCGCTGCTCAGTTTCAAGATAACAATATCCAATAAGAACTGCTTTCTCTCGCAGGTAGTCGATGTGCCAGTGCAGGCGACCATCTCCACGGACATGCCGGTTTATACGCGCTAAGAGACCACCTGATCCAAGAGCGCTCCCCAGGTAAATATAATCCCCCGCAGGAAATGAGAACCTGCCCAATCTACCAACTTGAATATCTCTGGGGCTCGCTACATTGAAGTGCAGCGCATAAGCGCCTTTTCCTTTTGGGAGCAAAATGGTCATTTGGAAATGTCGATCATTTATTTTGCTAACTAAGTGTTAAATTTACCCAAAAAGTCGATCTGATGTGCGATATAAACAAGTTCTCGACGTTCAATCTGAGAATGCCTACCCTCGACCCATTTTTCAAAGCGGTCAATTTCTAAACTTGGGTGAGATCTTAAAGCCCTGTAAATCGTGTTGATGATGTAGTGTAGGAAATATTCTTCATCCTGGGGATATCCATCCTGCCCCGGATGAACAACCCAATCGGAACTCCCCGCGGCTACAACCGTTGCACCTGTGTTGGCGAGTTGACTGAAAAGGTGACGCCCCGTTCGGCTATCCCCCGATTTCTGACCAGCAATAAGGCGGTTGTCCATCGTTTGGTTATAGAGATCAAGGATCAGGGTGTCAAATTCCATATCGATAGTGGGTTCAAGAACCGTCAACCCATCATAATTCAGCGAGAAATAAAAAATACCATCTACCTTGCAGAGCTCAAGCAGCTTTGGTAAGACGCTGGGGATATCCACCAAATCGAGGAAGGCATGGGCTACCAAGACATTCCAGGTCTGGCGTCCCTGATGTTGAGCTAAGAAATCATGCAGATCGATGGCTTCTAATTGAATGTCGATCTGAATCTCGTCTCCATAGAGCAGCAAACCGGGCTGAGTACCCTTCGTCTGTAAACCACGTGCATCAGACCAGGCAGGCAGACGCTGCCGAGCACAATCAAAAACCTCCGTTTGGGCATCTATCGCTGTGTAATTTGCGAACTTCAGGAGGTCCCAATCCACCATGCGCTCGATCATCGTTCCGATCCCCGCTCCAATCTCAATAACCTCCAAGGGCTGAATCTGAGAGGAACTGGGTAAATTATCTGCTAATGCACTCCAAACCCCTCGATTCAGCGCCCGGTCATCAACACTTTTCTTAGCGGATAGGTAGCGGGTAAACGAAAAATTTTTGGTGATCATCTTCGCTGCCAGCCATTTGTCAAATCTATTAAGAAGGATCGAATACGCCGGGCAGACTGCTCCCAGGTTGGATGCCGCCGGTATCGTTCCAGGGCAGCCAAGCTCATCCTCAACAATGACTCACGGTTCTTGATAAATTCTTGAATGCAATCTCCTAACGCGACTGGATCCGCAGGGGGGACAAGGAATCCATCAACTCCATGCGTTATGATCTCTGTGGCACCGCCCGCAGTGGTGGCGATGGCTGGCAATCCATAGCCCATTCCCTCCAGATATGAGATGCCAAATCCCTCGTATTCCGAAGGGAGTACCAAAACCTGGTTTTTTCGCAAGACCTCTTTCACCCCACCTGTTTCCAATACGCCAGTAAAGTGTACCTGATCTTCAAACCGACAATCTCTGACTAATCGTTCAATTCTTCTGGTGTAACCGAGGTCCATCTTCATGCTTCCTGCAACAGTCAAGGACCATAAATCCTTTGAGATTTGGGCCAAAGCCGCCAATAATGTGTGGAGCCCTTTGCGCCGGATGACATTACCCAGGAATAATAACCTCAATGGACCAGGTTCCTCTGCTCTGGAGGCAACCATCTGCGGGGTAAAATTCGGATTCAGACGATTCCCCGCCGGAAAAGCCACCACAGAAGGTTTCCCATTTCCAATCAGGCTCTCCACCACCTGGCGGGTCGTAGAACTATTGTAGATTAAACCATCCAAACTCTCTAAGTACTGTCTTTCGACCCAGCGATATACCCAATTCTGCCAAATTGGATGACTCTCACTACTGCGCAAGTGATGGACGATAGCGACCAGCGGGTAGGTGACTTCCTTCTGCAGCTTATGATTGAGGCGGAACAAGGATGGATGGTTGAGTTCATCCTGCACAAGAACATCCAGCGCTAAACTTCTCAACCCACTTGATAGATCTCTGGAGAAATTGTCCATCACATTACTGAAATAATTTCTCCAATCTAACGAGATAATCTCGACCTCGTCTCCCTGCGCACGCAGGTGATCCACCAGCTGACGATCATAAAGATATCCTCCTGAGATCGAATCCAGTGAGCCGTAAATCAGCAAGCCAATGCGCACGATTGATTCACAAGCGAATATCCCAGCAGACCATCAATCGAAGTCCTGCTGGTAAGAAGCCCAGGCGATCTCGTTTTCCCAGAGCTTAATCTTGATCGCGGAAAGATTCTCCGCATGGAACGATGAGATCAATTGCTGGCAGAAGATGCGGCAGAAGTTTTCAATGCTGGGATTCAATCCAGCGAACTGCGGCTGATCGTTGAGAGTTTTTCCACGGTAGCGTTCAACGAGAGAATCTAAGTGCGCCTCGATATCAACGATATCCACCAGATAGCCATGCTGGTCAAGATCAGCACCTTGAAGCTGAATTTCGACCTGGTAATGGTGGGTATGCAATTCGTTTTCTGCTCCCCAATCACCACCGATCAAGAAATGCTGAGCATCAAATTCTCGTTTGACTGCGATCGTATACATAAACATCACCCTTTCTGAGCCAGATAATCTTCTGAGATTATACACATTGGAATAGACTTGTTTTTGATGGGGAAATTGATACCTGCAGGTCAAGATTTCTTCACATCCAAGGCAAACCTTGCAGGGTCACCCAGATCAAGATCGAGTAAATTCAACATCACCAACAATATCGTAAAGTGAATCAATATTTAAAAACCACCTGGATCGCTTCCCCCGGTTTGGCATCCAGCAGACGATAGGCTTCCGCTGCTTCTCTGATGGGGAATGAATGTGTGATCAATTTAGCAGGTTTGATCTGTTTGAGCATCTCCCATACGACATGAAAACGCCTGGATTTTTCCCATCTGCCGCTAAGCAGAGGGTTTAAATTGCTCACCTGGCTGCTGATCAACCTGATGCGGTTGCGATGAAACTGTCCACCCAAGTCAATCTCAGCACGCTTTTTACCGTAAAATGAACCAACAACGACGCGCCCCTCGAAACCGCTAAGAGAGATGGCCAGATTTAAAGCTCCCGGTGCTCCGCTCAACTCGTACACCAGATCAGCCCCATTTGATGGTCCCTCCCATCCCTGCAGCTGCTGGATTTGATCAAGCACTCGCTCATTATCTGGGTTCAGACTTACCTGCGCGCCTAAATCCAGCGAAGATTTGCAGCGCAAATCATATCGATCCAGGGTCACCAGGTCCTCTAGTGGATATTGGGCCAGCAGAGCTGTGGTCAGCAATCCCACTATACCCTGCCCGAGCACGACAACCCGCTCCCCCATCATAGGCGCACCGTCCATGATGAGACTGACCGCGGTTTCCATATTAGGCAGGAAAACTGCATCCTCTTGCGCGAGACCATGCGGGATGCGCTGCAAGGAACCCACTTCAGAAACGAAATGGCTGGTATGAGGTTGGAATGCAAAGACTCTACTTCCCAACAGGTCCACTTCAACGCCATCACCGAGCTCGACGATCTCACCAATTGAAGCGTATCCATAATTAATGGGGTAAGAGAAATCACCTGCCAGCGCCTTAAGACTCATGTCTACCTTGAAATCATTCGGAAACTGCCCGCGATACACCAGCATCTCGGTCCCGGCGCTGATCGCAGAAAGGGATGCCTGCACCAGCACCTCTCCATGACCAGGAGGATCGATATTTTCCCGGCGCAAGACGACTTCCCCAGGCGAGTTGAAATACAAGCTTAACCTATCCACCTGTTCTCACCATTATAGAACCCCATTAAGGCTGTACAAGTCTACCCCAAAGAATCAAGTCAGTACCCAATTTTTCAACTGCGAAATCTTCCAATCTTGGGAACTCAGCGATCGTTTGTCCGAAAGTCTCCTGCGAAGGTATTTGGACTGCATGGTATCCACCGATGATCACTGGAGAGATAGTTAAGACCAGAAAATCAACCAGTCGTTGAGAAATAAAGCTCGTGATCACACCAGAACCGCCTTCGATCATCAAATTTTTCATGCCAAGCTGCTGCAGCCAGCTCAATAAATCAGGAAGATTAACCCTGCCCTGGGGATCAACCGGCGTGCGCAGCAAGCGCACTCCTTTGGCTTCAAGCGCGGCAAACTTATCGGCATCAGCTTGGTCTGTAGTGGCGATCCAGGGTAGGCAACCTTGAAATAGGGCTGAATCAAGAGGAATCCTCAGCTTGCTGTCCAGGATCACCGCCTGTGGATCATCTCCTTGCGCTAACCTCACTGTCAGTAGTGGATCATCCGCGAGGACGGTGCCCACTCCAACCAGGATTCCTGCGTGGTGAGCACGCAGATGATGGGTAAGTTTGGCCGAATCACTCCCGCTGATTTCCAGCATCTCCCCCTGCCTGGCGGCTATGCTCCCGTCCAGACTCTGAGCATAGCTCAGGTTTACCAGGGGTCGGTGAACAGGGGGAGGAGTCTGGTCGATATCATCCAGAATGCGTGCGACCAGATCCATTTCCGGAACCATTTCCACCCTTTAAGTTGCCTGTCGATAAAAAATCCACATCCAGCATATGGTTCATGCGCTGGACTTTGGTGAACATGTAATCAATATTATCGGCTGTTATCGTCGCTTCCAACGGGACGCGTTTAATCACCGGAATGCCCAACTGACGAAGGTTATTTATCTTCATCGGATTGTTGGTCAATAATCTGACAGACCTGAGCCCTAAATCATTGAGTATACAGGCTGCGATAGTGTAATCGCGTTCATCAGCATGATGACCCAAGGCCAGGTTTGCTTCAACCGTATCCATGCCTTCATCTTGCAGGTTATAAGCCCGAAGCTTATCTAATAAGCCAATCCCACGGCCTTCCTGACGTAGATATACCAGCACACCTTCGCCACGCGCAGCGATGGCATGCAAAGCACAGTGCAGCTGCTCTCCACAATCGCAACGTAATGAGCTCAACACATCACCGGTGTAACATTCAGAATGGACTCGCACTAAAACTTCTTCTTTACCCTGAATATCACCCATTACCAGGGCAAGGTGCTCTTTGTCATCGCGATTATTGGTATAAAGGTACAGCTGAAATTCCCCCTGCCTGGTGGGCAAGCGGGCGCGCACCTCACGCTTAATGCATAATTCTTTCATCACTACCCTCATACTGCGACCTGAATTGGAAGAAACTATCCAGATCCACTTTGACGCCCATCTACATACAGCAATATTATCAATCCAACCTCGATCAGCTTGGTTACATAACCGAGTGCTCCACCTGGCCAGGATTTATCACCGATTGCCACCCATCCCAGGATCGTCACTGCAGTGAAAGCAATGAAGAGCCAGCGGACCAGACTGTGGCGATCCCTGAGAAAGTCGATCGGTAAGAAGTAGGCTCCTAGAAGTGTCAAGTAGCCCAATCCATTCAGAATCATTAATGGGTTTGGGAAGAGCAAAGAAAAATGGATCAGGGCTGTTGCCACCGCAAGCAAAATGATTCCGATCTGTAATGCACCAAATCTTGATTGGTTTTCGTTCATCTTATATCTCTCCTTTGTAATATGGCGATAATCCTGGTTTATCCATAAAGTGTGATAGAGACCACTAGTATATCGTTAACGGCTAAACACGCCACCAAGCCATAATCCTAACCCGCCAAAAATGATATCACGGAGGCGGATCAACAGGCTCAGGCTGACTCCAAGAGCCGGGTTCACACCAATCAATCCCATCGCAAGCACCTGCCCGGCTTCCAGCATACCCAAGCCAGCGGGCATCGGCAGCAGGAAAGCAATACGTACCGCGGTTAAAGCGATGAGCACCTTCGTTAAACTGACCTGCACCCCCAAGAATCGCAGCATCAAACTAAACTCAAAAATCATTAATCCCCAAATCAGAATGGACATCACAGCTGCGGTAATAAGCGTGCCTGGATTCTGTTTGCAGAACTCAGCTACCTGACCCTCAGCCTTATTTATAAACAAATTAATTTGCCATATGCGTTGAGAATCCTCGAAACGACCAGCTAACCGTGCTGATATCCAGGAAATGGGTCGGCGCGCGCGCCACAAGGCGAGCAGATAACCTAAAGGTAAAATCAATAACCCTAAGGGGAGAATTAAGAACTCAATCTGGGAACCGCCCGTCAACACGCCGCTGAAGAGGATCACCATCACACCTACCAGCAGGAACGAGAAATTTATCACCAGTTCGATCAATTTATCCAAGGTGACGCTGGCTACTGCGGTGCTGGTTGGGACATTCTCCCGTTTTTGCAGCAAGTGAACTTGCAGCGGTTCGCCACCAAATTGTGGTCCAGGCGTGAAGTAGTTCACTCCAAAAGCGGCCAATCGATAACCAGCTAGAGCCAAATAAGAACGCTCCATCCCTTGGGTACGTAAAATCAACCACCAGCGGCTACTGTAGAGCAAAGAGATGATCCCATTGAGCCCTATCAACACCAATGCTGCTTCAATGCTGATCCTGCTAAGATGCTCACCGATCTCACGTAGGGAGAAATCCTTCAATACCCACCACATCACGATCGGGATGGCGAGCCAAAGGATAATCCTGAGATATTTTGCGGGTGATCTTGGTGAATGCTCGATACCCTTTGCCACCCTCACGGTAGTTAAAGCTTGACGATCCATGGCTATCAGGCCTCACCAATCCGTTTTGCGATGATCTGCTTCTCCGGTACCCATAATGAGTAGGGTCCGGTTCCCAAGTATAACAGGGCTGTTGCACCGACCAGCATCACGATCTCCAGGAGGCCTAAATCAGAGTAATACTGGAATAATCCGAGCCCAAATAAGATAAGCAGAGCTGCCAATCGTCCCGCAGCCCCCAAGGCTATTAATACGAGCCCAATCACAAAGAGAAGGAATGTAGATCCTAACCACAATTCCGGAAAAGATAATGCTGTATTCAGTTGCTGATATAACACTCCTGGCTGTTGGATTAGTGAAGATAAATTCTCAATGAACCATGCCATCAACAGAACCACAACAAGGAACCGGAATACAATGGGCATCCATTTTGTATTCACCTCGTTAAATGATACCGGGAGATTTTTAATTAGAGCAAGAATTTTCACATTCAATGAGATCGAGTCATCTTCTGAGCGCATCCACGCGCCACTCACCAGCAACCAATCCAGTGTAAAACCAACCAGGAATGGCAAGGCAATAAGAGCTGCGACCAGAGCAGTCCCTGGTGGAGAAAAGACAGGAAACAAAACCACAGCGATGAATCCCATCTGGACGCCAGCAAAAGGGCGTCGGGTGAGATTGGGGGTCAACTCATAGACTGGCTTGCCCAATTTGCGTCGGATCCAGATACCAAATAAAAACAGGTATCGCGCTAAGCCAACCAGCAGGTACCAAGCAGGTACTTGCCCGTATTGGATTAATAAAATACAGGCGATCAGCACGCCCAAACCATCCAGGCGCAAATCTAAGATCTCTCCAAAACGGGTCACCTGGCGGTAACGCCGGGCCAGGTATCCATCAAAGAGGTCGGCAAGAGCAGCCAGGGAATACAAGATACCAGGCACCCAGGCTATCCAGCCCTGCGGCCAAGGCGAGAAGAGAAAGCCAGCCAGGAAACAAATCAGCGCGCCACGGATGATTGTGAGCATATTCCCAGCCCCAAGAGTTGCCAACAACCTCTGCTTTCCAGCGGGATAGTTATATTTAAGGCCTTGCCAAATCGCTACCAGCAAAATCGTTGAAGATATAAGCGCGATCCCTAACCACCGGAATGCATGCTGCTGGGTCCACCATGTCAGCAAGGCTTGGTAACCCATCCATAGCAATGCAAGCTGAATGACGAATAGAAAAATCACGCGCCTTTTCAAACCCCCTAAGGCGTTCACACTTTGCTGAGATTCTTGACTGATTACGGTCATATTATTATGAAGATCATCTATTATATCTGCATTATATTAATCTTACGTGAAATATTAAGATTTGGATTTATGGATGGCAACTTTTCTGTAATGATCACCTGGACTTTTTCAATCACCAAGTCCCAGGCCAGATCTTTGAGATTCCATCAACTTGAATTTCCCGGGGTGAAAAATTTTATGAATTATCCCGTAAAAGTGCTAACCTCTTCACTGGCTCCTTTTAATCACGGATAAAACTCCCCTGTGGTCCGATACCCCATCTATGCGCGTTGTGCGGGAGGAAATCGTTTCCCAGTCATCCGAATGGAAGATATAATCGATGCGCGCTAACCAGGTAGGGACATACCAACCACCGATCTGAGGACGATCGCTTTCCGGGATATCGCTCCCCGGGAAGGTATGCCCCAGACCGAATCCAGCCTGGCGATAGGAATCCACGAGTTCAGCGGTGATGATCTGGTAGGCATCGCTCAAGGAACTCATGTTTGCATCTCCAGCCAAGATCACTGAATCCGACCGTTGCGCCAGTTCAGCCAAGAGGCGCGCTTCGGCCTGCCTGATGCGGAAGCTATTTTCCACTTTCCGCCAGGGAGAAACCCCGTTAGTTGGATACATGTGATAATTAACCAGGGTAATTGATTCACCATTCCAATCTAAATCCAGCACCTGCGGTCCACCTACCCAGCGTAGAGGCAATTTCTCGCCGGTTGAGCGTATGGGGAATTTACTTAAAACGCCAATCCCAGCCGGATCATCTCTTGGTTCGAGCACCTGATAAGGGTAGATGTCAATAAGCTCATTCTTAATTGTCTTGGCAAGATTAAAGTTCAATTCCTGCAGCGCTAAGATATCGGGGTCTTCAGCCCTGATGGTCGCCAAAACAGGTTCTGTGTGGTCGTGCCAGGCGAGAACGTTATAGGTCATCACGCTTAATGTGGGATTATGCGTTCGATCCCGGTTAATGCGCGGCAGGAATTGGGCTCCCCAGAACCAGATGAACGCCAGTGCCCCGATTAAAACTCCTACATATAAAATCTTCTTATGGCAGAGGATGGCGGTCAGCAAGACCAGCACCAGGGGGAAAAACAAATAGATGGCCAGATAATTGATTAGCGCAACGAGCAGAAATCTTTCCCCCGTCAGGAGATAAACACCAAGCCAGCTGAGAAACAAGATCAGGTAGATCCAGCTGGCTGCCACCGATAGCGAACAAAGGAAATTTTTTAGTTTTGGGTTCATCCCTGATGGGGTTAAAGATCCCTTCTTCGGAATAGAGCGATCGCAAGCAGCAATGCCAGAATTGCATAAAGCACACCGTAGAAGACCATAATCTGGCTGGGCATTGAAGCCGCCGTGAAGGGAGAAAATCCAAGCGTTGTCACCAGGGG
>JBFFIU010000018.1:0-21791 GCA_041556275.1 Anaerolineales bacterium
GATCCTTTCCTGATCCCCAATATCTCGAATACGATCTTTATCGATCACTATCGCTGATGCGACTGGTAAATTGCTGTCAAGGGTATGAATGCGTGCATTTAGGATGATTCGCATATGGCTATCTTTTTCTCAATGGAAATATCTCTCAGGGAACAAAATGATCACTGATCTTACTATTTTCTATTCTGCGGAGAGCTGTGCCGCATCCACTAAAACATGTTGCAGGTATTGTCAAGCGTGCTTGATGGAGAGAGTCTATCAATATCTACTGGATGGGGTATTAAATTGATTCATCCAGGATCAGGTTGAGTAGGGAGTTCAGCTCTTCTTCGGAGTAATAATGAATGGTCAATATACCTCCTTTACTCCGCTGTTTAAGTGTTACTCGGGTGCCTAGATACTCTCTAAGACGTTGTTCAAGAGCTTCGATCTCTGGACTTCGCGATGTTGGAGGCTTTTTTTCTGGTCGCTTGCCACTTAGTTTTCGGATCAGTTCTTCTGTTTGGCGGACATTGAGGTCCAATTTTAAGATCGATCCTAGTGCAAGGATTTGTGCCTCGCTTGTTGGAAGTGCAAGCAAGGCGCGAGCATGCCCTTCGCTGATATCCCCTTCTGCTAAAGCTTTCTTGACTTCCTCAGGCAGGTTCAACAATCGCAGCGTATTTGTGATAGTGACCCTGCTTTTGCCAACTCGGGTGGCTATCTCCTCATGAGATAGTCCGAAATCTTCGCTCAATTGTCGGTATGCTTCTGCTGTCTCCAGGGGTCCAAGGTCAGCGCGCTGGACATTTTCAACCAGTGCTAATTCGACAAATTGTTGGTCGGAGGCTTCACGGATGATGACAGGAACGGCTTTAAGCTCAACCATCTTAGCTGCCATGAGGCGTCTTTCGCCAGCTATCACTGTGTACCGATCCTCAGATTCACCTTGAGTTACTACAAGTGGTTGAATCACTCCATGTTCGCGAATGGATGCAGCTAACTCCGCGAGCTCCTCCTGATCAAAACGAGCTCGTGGTTGACGTGGGTTAGGACTCAAATGAGCTATGGGTATAAGCGTCACCCCGCTTTCTGGGAGCTGACTATCCGTAGTTGGGATCAGCGCCTCTAATCCTTTGCCAAGTCCTGATCTTTTACTCATCTGATATTGAAGAGAATATATTGTAGTTAATTAGAATTCCAATACGGGCAGCTTCACTCCATCACCGAGGAGCACCTCGCGAGCCAGGGCAGCATACGCAGTTGCTCCACTCGAAGTCGGCGCATAGACGGAGATCGGCTGACCATAGGATGGTGCCTCAGCCAGACGAACTGTACGGGGTATTATCGATTCGAAAACTTGATCCGAGTAGTGCTCTCGCACTTCACGGACTACATCGTTTGAAAGGTTAGTACGAGCATCATACATGGTTAGCAAGACGCCGCGCATTTTCAAGTCGGTAAATATCGCATTGCGCACACGATCTAAGGTTTGATTTAACTGACTGAGACCTTCCAAAGGCAGGTACTCACATTGTACAGGGATAATGACACCGTCTTTGGCGGCGATGATCCCATTCAATGTTAGTAAGCCGAGAGATGGTGGGCAATCTATGAGGATGTAATCGTACCGATCAAGGATTGATTCTAAGGCATTCTTCAAAAAGCTTTCTCGTGCGAGTTCCCCTACGAGCTCGACCTCTGCGCCGGCCAGGGCTGGAGAAGCAGGTAGCAGGGAGATTTTGAGCCGTGGATTGCGCAAGACGTGTTGGGCAGCAGGAGAATTGCCGATAAGAGCCTCGTAAGTACCCCAACGAACTGATCCCTTGTTGACGCCTAAACAAGAAGTTGCATTCGCTTGAGGATCAAGGTCCACCAACAAGACACGTTGTCCATAATAAGCCAGATAAGCCCCCAGGTTGATCACCGTGGTGGTTTTTCCCACACCGCCTTTTTGGTTCACCAGGGTGTAAGTTTTTCCCATATCATAGCACCTCGGCCATGCAGGCCTGGATTTCTTCTTGGGTGGGGATCCCATCGAGACCTGAACGTGTGACCGAATAAGCTGCCAGACCGGTTGCAAAACGCGCAGCTTCCCAAGGATCTCTGGTTGTGTATAGCCGGAAGAAGAAAGCAGCCGCGAAGATATCCCCAGCTCCAGTTGAATCGATTTCTGTCGTCTCAGGAGGTCGGAACCGGCGGACATCCCCATTCCAGAACAATCGAACGCCATCGGAGTGTTCAGTAACCGCGAGTACCTTGCAGGCAGCTGCCATTTCTTCGATGCGCACCTCGTCGTATTCGACATCTTCGACGCTGATAACAGCTGCACCAGCATTTCTTAAGACGTAAGTTGCTTCCGGCCATTCGGTCGGTAAGATATGGCCACCTTCATCCCAAGTGCGGAGCCATCCTTGAGGCGTGAGACCGATCAGGGAATTTGAAAAATTTCGGACAAGGGTAGGTTCGACTTCTTGGGCAACGGGTCCCAGGTGGACAATCTTAGAGTTGAGCCACAGTTCAGGGATGAGATTTAAATCAATCGTATTGGCGACTTTGTATATGGTTTGGATGCGACCTTCAGGTGTGGATAGATTCTCAAAGGTGGTGCTGTGTTCAGCAGGTAAATTGATGATGGGGATGTTGGTTAAGGAGTCGGTCGGTATGTCGTTGCTCCATGAAGTTACAATGCCGACACGCATTCCTAGTTCACGAGCCATCAGACTAGAATATGTTGCAGTTCCTCCCAGACGAGGTCCTTCCGGAGTTTCGTCACGCGTGATGTGTCCAATCATCAAGTAATCGACCGGTTCGATAGATATTTTGCGATACATGATTAAATTATACCTGAAGAAGAAACAAACAATGCATGCGGGAATTCAACCACATGCATATGATAAGAACCTGCATCACTCGGGGTAGCTTATGTGGGGAGGATGGTTACTTTACGGCGAGGTTCTTCTCCGATGCTTTCGGTAGAAACGTCGGGATTTTCCCTCAAAGCGATGTGAACGATCCTTCTTTCGTTGGCAGGCATGGGTTCAAGGACTTGTCGGCGTCCCGTTGCAACAGCCTGATCTGCCATTCGGCGAGCGAGCTGGCGGAGCTGGTTTTCGCGTCTAGATCGGTAGCCCTCTACATCGACGATCAATGGGATTGACCTGCCGATTTCCTTGTTGATGATCAAACTGGATATGTACTGCAAAGCATTTAGAGTCTCGGCTTGGCGACCGATAAGATAGCTAAGATCATCTCCGTTGACGTTTACGCGCACGGGTACGCGGCTCCTGGCATCTTCTGCCGGCAGATATTCGGCAGAAACCTCGGCCCGAATTTTCATCTTTTCAAGAAGCTCGCTAACAACATCGCGCGCGATCTCGAGCACATAGTCATCTTGCACAAAAGGTGGTTCGACTTCTGGAAGCTGCTCCTCGATTTCCACCCTTGGTGTAGATGCCACTGGTTCTTTTGTGGGTTCCGTTCCCAAAGTCGATGGAGCCGGCTCGATTTCACTTTCCGCTGATTTTACTATCAAGCGGACGCGGGCCTGGCGATTGCCTAATCCAAACAGACCTTTGCTGCCTTCATCAAGGATCTCGATCTCCACAGATTCGCGTGGTAATCCAAGATCAGTTAATCCTTTTTCAATGGCCTCTTCAACCGTTGGGGCAATAATTTCTAAATTCGTGCGGCTATCATTCATATTTTCTTCTTCACTCATTGGGATCAGTCCGGATGAATCTGGCAGGTATTAGGCTGCGCCAGTTTAACTTCCCTGTCACACCGTATTGAAAGATACCAACCAGGTTGCTGGTGACGAAATAGAGTGCCATCCCAGAGGCTAAGCTCCATGTAATCCATCCCATGAATAGGGGCATCATCAACGTCATCGATCGGTTCATTTGAGCTGCTTGCTCTCCCCCTGTAGATTGTGGAGTCATCATCTTAGATTGCAAGAATGACGTCCCGACGACCAGAATGGTTAGAATGGGAATGTTGAAATCTAGACCAGCAATGTCGATGGGGAAGGGGATACCATAATCTTTTTCTGGTTGGCTTAAGTCCATCCAAAGAAAAAATCTATCCAGCGGGATCAAAATGGCCGCGTTGAATTGCATATAAAGGTGTCTGGTGAGCTCGAGCATTTGGGCAGGCGTAACGGCCAAGGCCAAAATTATGCCTCGATAGAGACCGATCCAGATTGGGAACTGAATCAGCATTGGAAGACATGAGCCGAATGGGCTGACACCCATCTCCCGGTACAATTTCATCTGTTCTTGAGCCAATTTCTCGCGATCGTCTTTATATTTCTTTTGAATGTCCTGCCACTTCTTGGATTTCTGCATCTCCTGCATCCCTTGTGTACTCTTCATTTGCGATGCAGTCAGCGGGTAGGTTATCAACCTCACCAGGATGGTGAAGGCGATGATCGCCAACCCGAAATTCTCTGCTAGCCCGGAATAAATCCACAAAAGGGAATTAAGCATCGGTTCTATGATCAAGGTACTAAAGATTTCCATATTACTTAACCTTCCATACGTCCAATTGGCATGTTATTCCCCGGCTGGTGGGAACGACCATTGTTCTACGCCGTCTTTGTTAAATGCAACCAAAAATTTATCCTCTTGTTTGGGAGCCACTAAGATCAGGTCGTTTGCAGATACCGGTGTAGTAAAGATTTCTGCTCCGATATTTCGCTCCCATTTCAATATTCTGGAAGTGTCGTAATTGAACAGGGTCCCACCCTGGCTGACTATATAAATGTCATCCTCGATAACCAGTGGAGAACCAACTATCTCGCCATCCAAGTCCTCAGGAGTTAACTGCCAGATCTGTTGGCCATTTTTGGCGTCTATGGCGTAGAAATATCCATTAAGATCGCCAAAATACAAGATTCCATCAGATAGGACTGGACCAGACCAGACCCATCCATTATTTGATGTTTCAAGAACCAATAAAATGGTCTGAGGGTGCGGGGTGGTCGAAAATTCCCACAACACGGATCCATCTTCAGCGTTCAAGGCAAACAACTTGCCGCCGAAAGTTCCCACGTATAAAACACCTTCTTCACTATAGGCCGGGTTCCCAGCGATGGCGCCATCTAAATTGGGTGATTGCCAGATTTGCGAGCCGTCCTGGGGGTCGATGGCATACACTTTATGATCCATCGCGCTCAGGTAAATACAATCACATTCCGCGTTCGTTATGGGTTGCGACCATGATTCGCGCTCGGTTGGAAAGGTCCACCGTAATTGACCTCCTTGGTCTAGCGCATAGAGATTTTGATCAGCTGCTGCGACAAAAATGCCTTCCTCGATCGCCAGGGCGCTGGCGATGTAGCGGTTTTCCGCATCTGGAAAGTTCCAATTCGTCGGTCCCCCGGTCTCAGGGTTCAGGCTATATAGCACACTATCGTACCCGCCGACAATGAGCTGCCCATCGGGGCTCAAGGCTGGGCTGGCAAAGAAAGTTTTGGTATTATCTTGATCCACAGGGTAACGCCATTTCTGAGTGCCATCATCGAGATTGACAGCATAGACATGATTATTGAAAGCAACGTATGCGGATTGCTCATCAGCACTGAGGCCTGGCCAATCTGTTTGAACCCCAACACAGGCGCTGAGAGATATTGCTAAAATTGAAATTATGAAGAGTAGAATATAGGATTTGTATTTCATTCAGGGTTTATTGGTTATCAATGTTAGATGTAGATCATGGAATTGGGTCGTATCCACCTTTATTAAAAGGATTACAGCGCAATACACGCCAGACCGCCAACCATCCACCCTTGATGACGCCATGCTTGTAGATCGCCTGATATCCATAATGGGAACAGGAAGGATAAAAACGGCATGAATTGGCAGGCAGTCCACGGGAGAGTGTTTTTTGGTAAAGGCGGATCAATCCCAGGAGAAGGATACGTGGAATATAAACTAACCTTAATGGTAGATCACGTAACCGTGGTTCTTTGGGGTAGTCGTGATCGTGATCGAAATGGAGTTCACTTGTCATGGAACTTTCTCCAAGAGGTTTGCCTGGGAGAGCAGGCTTGATAGGGCATTTTTGATTTCGTCATCAGTTGCCATGAGAAATGGTTTGCGGGCCAGGAGAATTACATCCCATCCAGCACTAATCGAGGGTATCATCGGACGCAATTTCTCCCTTAGGATGCGTTTTGCGCGGTTTCGCTGGACGGCATTACCGATGGAACGTCCGGCAGCCACAGCGTAACGGGATTTATCCGTTTCATTGGGAAGAGCGATCAACACGATAAACGGGTGGGCATAAGACTTTCCGAAACGCCGCACCCGCATGAAATCTGTTGAACTGGTCAGGCGAAACCTGCGCTTCAACAACTTGCCTTCGGGTCGAACTTGAACTTAGCTTTTCCAATTTGTCCGCTTGACGTGATTGTTTTTCTTAACTGCTAATCGGTAGCGTCCTTTTAACCGGCGATTCTTAAGGACTTTGCGGCCACCGGATGTCGCCATGCGGGACCGAAAGCCATGCACACGCAAGCGACGACGTATCTTTGGTTGATAGGTTCGTTTTGGCATTACTTTATCCTATTTTGTTTGATAAACCCACCTTGCTGGAGGTTAAAGATCTTTTTCTAAAACCCCCGGGAAGAGGGGCTAATTGTTCGCAGACGAAAAAAGATTATACTCGATGGAGAATATTTGGTCAAATTATATTTTTGTGTCCTTTGTCACAATCTGTGTTCCGAATCCGCGTGAATAATTGAATCTAAAGATAGTATGACCCTATCTCTCAATCCGAGTCTCTCCTAGGATAACGACAAGATCCATCCGCTCGCCCCTGCGGATCACGGTGATTGGAACCTCCTCTCCGGGTTCGTGGGTGAAAAGAGAATTAATGAAAGTTTGCTCCTCATTGATGGCGATTTCTCCAATGTGAGTGATGATATCTCCTTCAGAGATGCCACCCTTAAAAGCCGGGCTGCCAGCCATAACCTGGGAAATATATGTTCCCCATTCAACGGGTAGGTTGTAAGCTCTCGCCAGGCGCGGGGTGATCGGTTGCCAGCGAATGCCCAAGTATGGCCTGGCGAAATATCCTTTATCTAGGATTTGTTCTGCGACTATCCGGGCGATATTGATCGGTATCGCGAATCCCAGCCCTTCGGCAATGGTGTTGCTAAATCCGTTACCACGTACAATTAATGTATTGATCCCAATTACATCCCCGGCTAAATTGACCAAGGGACCACCGGAGTTTCCTTGATTAATTGCAGCATCTGTTTGAATGAGATCTTCCATTAGGAAACCATTACCTGTATCTATAACCCGTCCGGTTGCGCTGATCACCCCAACCGTCACAGTATTTACAAAATCTCCTAAGGGTGAACCGATGGCGATCACGGTTTCGCCGGGTTTTAACGTTTCAGAATTGCCCAAGGTCGCAATGGCTGGAAAATCACCTTGTGCTTGAAGCACGGCCAGATCGGCATACATATCGGTGCCCACAATTTGAGCGGGCAGCTCGGTACCGTTTGCCAATATCACTGTAAGCTGGGAAGCGTCTGCCACGACGTGGTTATTGGTAAGAATATACCCCTCATCTGAAATGATTACACCACTTCCGCTAACTTGCTGACCATAAAGGTCTCCGATAACTGTTACTACCGCTGGACCTACGGCCTCGACGGCGCGCGTGATCGTGGTCTCTAATTCTGTATTCGAGACAATGAGGTCAACCATTTCTGTTGGGGTGGGTTGGACGGGGATCTCCGGAGCAGGTTCTTCTGAATCCAGGTACGAGAAAACGATCATGCCCCCTGCCAGCGCGCCGAATAAAGCGCCACAGCCGGCAACTATCGCCACGCCAAGCAGGTATAGGATAGGTCTTATTGAAGTATTCCGTCCTGGGTTAGGCTCACCGCCGGCGACCACCCATACCTCCGACCATGCTTGTAAAATAGAGCAATTGCATTATTGAGGTCAGTAATGCAGCAATATAGGTTAAAGCGGCCGCGTTGAGCACCTTATTTACCCCATTTTGCTCATCTTGCCCGACCACGATCCCCGTTTCGACCAGGAGTCGTTTGGCTCGTGCTGAAGCATTCAGCTCAACAGGAAGAGTGATCAAGGCAAACAACGCTCCAGCCGCGAAGATGATCACTCCCAGCCAGGCCAGGCCTGTGATTTGGAGAAACAACCCAAGGAAGATGAATATCCATCCGAGCATGGAACCGATGTTGACAGCTGGCACCATGACTGAGCGAATGCGAAGTGGGAAGTAGCCCTCATGATCTTGCATGGCATGACCCAGTTCATGGGCCGCGATCGCCACTGCTGCCACGGAGCTGGTTTGATAAACACCGGATGATAATCGCAGCACTTTGTGCCGCGGATCATAATGATCGCTCAGGTTGCCTGAGACAGCCTCGACATTCACATCATATAACCTCCCTGCTTGAATCAGGCGATTAGCGGCTTGTGCACCGGTCAGATTACTTCGATTGCGAACTTTGCTCCATTTCTTATAAGTTGAACTCACATAGTATTGAGCTGCCATCATGAGCAAGATTGCAGGCAGCATGAAAATCCAATAGTTGAAATTGTAAAACAACATATTCCCTCCAATCTCTTGTGATTAGGGATTGGTTAGTAATTCGATCGCCTTATCCAATTGCGGATCGCGATCTGCTTCAAAATCTTCCTCCGTCATTTCGATGATGTAATCCGGTTCTATTCCCGATCCGTGAATAGTGCGACCATTCGGAGTAAGCCAGCGGGCAATAGTCACTCTCACGGCTCCTTGATCTTCGACCAGTGGGACCCAGTTTTGTACGGACCCTTTTCCAAATGTTGTCGTTCCGACCAGAGCTCCCCTTTCGTAGTCCTGGATGACACCTGCCACGATCTCAGAACCAGAGGCTGAGCCTTCGTTAACCAGGACAATTAGATCGATCTCTTTCGCCTGACCACCCTTTACAGTTTCGAAGGTATCCCGAGAACCATCCCCATATTCTTGGTACATGATCACATCTTCGCTAACAAATTGTGATGCTATCTCAACTGCTGCGTCTCTTTCTCCACCGGGGTTGTTACGCAAATCGAGAATCAATCCCTGCGGTTCTTGATCTATCAGCTCTTTCAACGCATCTGAAATCTCTTCAGTAGCAGTTGCGCTGAAGTTGAATAATTTAATATAGGCGATGTCATCCTCCAGCATTTCACTTTCTACTGCAGGAATTTCAATATGCGCCCGCTTCAATGTCACGTCGAATGGTTCAGGATCTCCTTCTCTGAGTACAGTCAATGTGAGTGAAGTCCCTGCAGGTCCTAAAACTTTTCGAATGACCAGGTTGCCATCAATACCGGTCATATCTTCGCCGTCAACAGCTATGATCTGGTCACCCGATATGAGACCTGCTTCTTCGGCGGGTGAATCTGGCATGGGACTAATGATGGTCAGGTATTCAGCATTCGGATCGACCCAGGCGCCAATTCCCTCATATCCTCCTTGGAGAGGGAGGTTCGCTTGACGATATTGATCTGGATCCATGTAAGATGAATGCTGGTCGCCTAATGAGTCCATCAAGCCTCGGATGGCGCCTTGCATCAGGGCTTCATCGTCAACGGGCTGATCGATATAGATATCGTGGACGAGGTCCCAGCTCTGCCAGAAAGGTTCAAATAGCTCCTCGGTATTGGCCGGGGTGGCTACGCTTCCGGGAACAGTGGTAGAGAGGACGCTTTCAACTGTCGACTGGAGTACTGTTGAGGTGGTAGGTGTTTCTTCATCTGCAAAAACACCGCCAACGAACATGCCAACGGAAAACGAGCCTACCACCAATAGCATAAAGATGGCAGCCCCAACTCCAAAGAGCAGGAATCTTTTACTCATGCTGTCTCCTGTAGTTAATAAATCAAATCGAGCTTAGGTTACCATATTATGATTAGAACTAAATAAGATCAAGACAAGTGGAGTATCAGAATTTTAGGAATTCGGTGAGAAACACCTTGAAAGAGTCCGGGTCGCTGACCTGTTCCACATAGGACAACATTGCCTTACCATCGATTTGATAGAGTGGGTGACAAGAAGTTGGCAGCGCACCTTGGGGAGCATGTACGACAGCATAGGTAAACGGAGCGATCAGATTTGCACGTTCTATTAGCGGTACGACCTCTTCGGTAGTTATGATCACTTTTTTACCTGCCACAGATAGCTCCTCATCGACACCTTTGTTTTTCCCAATAAACGCGTTGCCTTCTGGATCAGCTTGCAAGGCGTGGATGACAGAGAAATCGGCTTTTATTGCTGGAAAAGCGATCAAAGTCTCTCCTGTATATGGATCGGTGATGGTTCGAACATCAGGACGGAGTTTTGGTAGATCCGTGCCGATCCATGCCCTGGCTGGCATGAAACCTATGCCTGCTAAAGTGGCTCGTAATCCATTGGCTATGCTCGCTTCCGTCTCTTCAACAACCTCAATATCCCCCCGGTTTGCATGATAGGTGAACATCGGTGCGAGACCAAAGATTTCAAGACCGAAGTAACACGATCGAACTCTACTCACCATTCCGGCTCCGATCAACAGATCGCTTTCAAGTCCGGCGGTGAAGCACAGCAGGGTCAAATTCTTGGGTTCTCCCCGATCCAAATAATGACGGATTAACGCCTTCACGAAGGCTAAAGGTCTTCGGTAGTTTGTCATCCCACCCAATGCCAGAATACTACCACTTGGAATTTGCTCTACAAGATCAGATAAAGTAGTCTGTTTATCAATCATCAAGTTTCAGTCGTCATCTCCATTTGGTTGATCTTCAACCGATTCCATCCTTGGCATATCTCCTTTTTTAAGTTTTTCAACCAGGTTTGATAGCTCTTTGAGGGCATCATCTTCATCTTTCCAGGGGTTACGAGCTCGTCTGGCGGCTTTGCGTAACATGTTAACAGTATTGACTTCGTCTCCTCTTCGCAAGGAAAGGTAGATCATTACGTTAAATGCGATCACTGCAACGATCGTTAAGCATATGACCAGAAAAACCCTATCCGGATCCATAAAGTCGAGCACCTTGTGAGATGGCTTCTGAATCTGAAGAAATCAACATCAGGCGGTTGACCACAATTCAGGGAAGACTTGGGGCAAATCATGTAGACTCTTCGCCGCATAATTTGCACTAGGAGGACATTGATCTGAACCCACCAGCACGGTAGTGAAACCAAGTTTCAGCGCAGGTTCAAGGTTGCGCGGTGAATCATCGAAAAGCACACATTGATCAGGAGCAAAGCCATTTACCAGCGTTATGGCGCGTTCGTATGCATCTTTTTCTGGTTTGCAAACGAATCCTAAGGCGTATACATCAATAATGCCCTCGAAGCATTCCTGAACGCCAAGGCTTTCAAGCACCCGATTCGCATGATTTGAGTCCGCGTTGGTGAATATCCACTTGGATTGATCTATACTGTTCAATAACGATCGTAGAAGCGGATCAGGTGAGAGGTACTCTTCAATTGGTAGATCGTGCACATAGTCCAGGTATTCATCTGCATCTACTTCATGGTTGATTTGAAGACCACGCAGCGTGGTTCCATAAGTCTGGTAGTATTTCCGGCGAATTTCTGTAATCTGGTTTGGCGGGAATCCCATCCGCTCGCGCAAATAATCGTTCATCCGACTGCCAATAGCTTCCCACAAACCATTGGAGTTCGGATAAAGTGTATCATCCAAATCGAAGTAGAGGATGGAGTGCCGCATAGATTTATTATAAGGTAAACATACTGGTGCGGACAGGTTTGAAATCAGATGCATTGGCCTTCGGTCGTGCAGGTGATTGATTGAGCCCTGACTGATATAATTCCTCCATGTCAATCCGCGTATTACCGCCTGAAGTTGCATCCCAAATCGCTGCTGGAGAGGTTGTCGAAAGGCCGGCATCGGTGGTCAAGGAGCTGGTGGAAAATGCCTTGGATGCGGGTGCCAGGCAAATTTCCATTATGACTAAAGATGCGGGGCGGGGGATGATCGAAGTGTCGGACGATGGCATCGGTATTCCTGCAAAAGACCTGCCCTTGACTGTTTCCCGACATGCAACCAGTAAATTGTCCACAGCTGATGATCTATTTCATATTCAAACGTTAGGATTTCGTGGAGAAGCGTTGGCCTCGATTGGCTCGGTATCTCACCTCACCCTGACCTCGCGCCACATAGACGCGGATTTGGGTGCGAAATTGGTAGTAGAGGGTGGGCATTTGGTCTCGGTAGAACCCCAGGGAAGTCCAGCAGGCACGGTGGCTAAGGTGGCGAACTTGTTTTATAACGTGCCTGCCCGGCTCAAATTCCTTAAGAAAGATACAACCGAACGTCGCCATATCGAGGAATTTGTAACCCGTTATGCCATAGCGTACCCGGATGTACGCTTTAAATTGCAACAAGAAGATCGGATTTCCGTCCAGACGAATGGAAATGGAGACCGCCGGGAAGCACTTGCCTCCTTATATAGTTTGGATCTTGCCCGGCAGATGCTCGAGATCCTGGCTGAATACGAACAATTGAAGATCACTGGTTTTACCAGCTCAATGTCCTTCACGCGTTCCAACCGCCGCGAGATAACCTTGTTTGTTAATGGGCGTTGGGTCCATGACGTGGGATTGGTGACTGCCGTGGTACAGGCTTACCATACATATCTCATGGTTGGTCGTTACCCGCAATCGTTTTTATCTATCGAGCTGCCGCCCGAATTGGTCGACGTGAATGTTCATCCTGCTAAAGCGGAAATCCGTTTCCGTGAGAAGGACGAGGTCTTCAGTGGCGTCCAACGTGCAGTACGACGGGCATTATTGGCACATACCCCCGTCCCAGGAGTAAGCGTCGATTCAGATATTTTGATTAATGGAAATCCGGAACTAAAACCTTTTCAGGGGAGTTGGTCTAGGTTGGATTACGAGGTTGACTCAACGGGCTCACAGCTTGCTTGGGATACACAGACCAGCAAATCTTCAGAAACAACTGTGCCTCTATTAAGGTTGGTGGGTCAGGTAGCTGCAACTTACCTGGTTGCAGAAGGACCAGATGGTCTCTATCTGGTCGATCAGCATGCCGCACACGAGCGGGTCCTCTATGAGCAATATTTAAGTCTGCGGAAAGACTCGATTGCTTCGCAATCGTTGCTAGAACCTGTGACTGTGGATCTTTCACCAGCCAGTGCCAGTTTGCTGAACGACCAATTAGATATATTGGAAGGACTTGGCTTCCAGGTTGAGGTCTTCGGTGCACAAACATTCCTGGTCAGGGCGGTCCCTTCGCTGTTGGCAGGTATCGATCCAGGTGCTGCCTTGCGAGTGGTGGTTGAAGATTTTGAAGAAGATGAGACGCCATTGGGCACTGAGCATGAGGCAAAAGTTATTGCTCGCATCTGCAAACGGGCGGCCATCAAAGCCGGACAAGTCTTGTCTGTAGAAGAACAGAGAGAGCTGCTTGTTGGCCTGGAGGCTTGCCGATCACCACGCACTTGTCCGCATGGAAGACCAACGATGATCCATTTATCGGTTGATTTATTGGAACGTCAATTCGGGAGACGGGGGGCTCGTTAATTGCTGCCTGTAGGCAGGTGGATGAAGAAGGTTGTTCCAACCCCCATTTCACTCTGTACCTCAATTCGCCCATTGTGTGCTTCAACAATTTTCTTCGAGATCGCCAAGCCTAAACCAGTACCCTGGGCGGACTTTTCAGTGGTTTGAGAGCGGTAGAATTTATCAAAAAGGTGGGAAAGATCTGCTGGTCTGATCCCCTGTCCTGTATCTCTGACATAAAGGATCAATTCGTCTGGATCATTTTCTGCGCCGACTGTGATGCTTCCGGAGGGCTTGTTGTAGTTGATCGCATTGCTGATCAGATTTAGCATCACCTGCTTTAGTTTATCCCTGTCACCTTTGAAGGACGGCAGATTTGCCGGTGCCTTCAGGTCAAGGTGGAGTTCGTTCTCAGCTGCCTTGGTTTGCATGATGCTCACACTTTCCTGAAGTAGTTCCCGCGGATCAAACGATTCAGACTTGAAAGGCAATCTTCCCGATTCAAGGCGCGCCAGATCGAGGAAAGTTGTGGTCATGTCTATCAGCCGGGTTGTCTCGTTGTCGATGATCTCGACCACTTTGCGCTGCTGTTCCTGGCTGACGTCTTTACGCAGCAATAAGTGGGCTGCAGTCCTTAATGAGCTCAATGGGGTGCGCAGCTCGTGAACCATCTCAGCGATCAGGTCAGATTGTTGAAATAGGCGTGCGTTTTCAATTGCTACTGCGGCTTGGGCACCCAGATCCATCAGAATTTTTTGGTCTTCCTGGGTGAATTGACCTTCGAGTTTGTTGATCGCTTCAAGGGCGCCGATCACTTTATCTTTCGCGATGAGTGGTATCCCAAGCAAGGATGTTGTGGTGATATTTGTGGCTTTCCCGATCTGAGCGAAATGGCGCGGTTCGTTCTGTGTGTCGTCAATGATGATTGGTTGACGGTGGGTGACTATCCATCCTGCGATGCTGTTGTCGACAGGGACTATGAGTCCGCGCATCAATGGTTGATCAAGATTGGTAGCCGATTCGAAATAAAGCTGTTGCTTATTTTCATCATAAAGCAGGATCGATGCCGCTTCTGAGCTGCATAAATGAGCAGCAGCCTGGGTGATTCGATCTAGCAAAATGCTTAAGTCTACAGTTGAAGCTAGATTGCGTGAGATCTCTGCCAGTCGACGGTAGCGTTCAAGCAATGATGCTTGAACTTGTTCATCCATCCAGAACCTCACGGCTTATTTGAGGCAAAATATCTGCAACATCTCCCCTCAATAAAACATCGGCTCGAGCATCGAGATATGTTGGCAAATGATTGATTAATATCAGTTTGGCGTTATTATTTAGGGCTTCAAGTGGTAAAGTAGCGACAGGAGTTACTTCCAAAGAGGAACCTGCGATAAGGAAAAATTGACAATTTCGACATGCTTCCAAAGCTTCTAACCAGGTCTGTTTGGGAAGCTGTTCTTCGAACAAAATTATATCCGGCTTAAGGATTTGCCCGCATTCAGTGCAGCGTGGAATCTCTTGGCGTTCAATATAGGGAGATATAAAACCATCGGATGGAAAGTTTGTGAAGCATCCGATACAGGATAGCGATTGCAGCGTTCCATGCACTTCGAGAACATAATTCGATCCAGCCTGTTGGTGAAGACCGTCAATATTTTGCGTGATTATTGCCTGCAGGTAACCGGCACTTTCCATGTCCGCCAGGGCCTGATGGGCTGGATTGGGCAAGGCGTGGAATATCTTTATCGCTAATGGATGGAACCAATCCAGGAATTTCTCCGGTTGGTAGCGAAATGCGCTCAGTGAAGCAACTTCCATTGGATTGAACTTAGACCACAATCCCTCTCCTGGAGTACGAAAATCTGGGATTCCGGATGGCGTTGATATCCCCGCCCCTGTTAATACAACCCCTTTTTTCGCAGATCGAATCAACGCTGAGGCATTCTTGATAGCTCTGCGAATCTCACGTGAAAGTTTATTATGGAAGGTGTCCATTACGAGCTGATCAAATAAGCTGTTCAACCAGCTGGCTGAACTGCTGAGAAGTTAGCCCTTCAGGTCTAAGCATGACGATGGGCTTTTTTTCTGTCGAAGCCTGATAAGCTAACTCTCGATTGGGAGAAAATGCTGTCGCGATTTTTAAATTAAGCCGCCTCTCAATCTCACCAAATGATAATTGTACACTGAACGGAACCCGATTAAAAACAACCAGCCTAAGCTGCTCATGGTCTATACCCAATTGAGACATCTCCTGGATCAATAAGCTTGCCTGGGAGATAGATTGATCTGCAGGTTCAACAACGATCGATACATTATCACAAAATGGGAGGATCCTTTCATTGAGCGATGTCATCCCAGGACCTAAATCCAGGACGACATAAGCTGCTAATTTGGCTAGAGATTTCGCGATTCGTTCAAAATTGTTGATATTAGATGCGAGTTTTGCCTGGTTGGGCTCTGGAGAGCTGAGCAACAATCGAATTCCAGAGGGGTGATCAATCAACTCCGCTGCAACCAAACGGGTTTTCATATCTTCGAGTGGGAGTGCCAATAGTCGATCAAACCCTGTGGATTGTGGATATCCAAGATCTAATGCCATACTACCCTGACCGGGCCTGAAATCAGACACAATCACATCTTGATCGGTATTACGGTGCAGGATAATTCCTGCGTTTAAGGCAATAGTGGATACCCCCATACCCCCTTTCGCAGCCAGGATTGCCTGCAATCCGCCTTTTTCTCTGGGGAGTTCAGGGTGTTGGATTCTATCCACTGGAGATAACAGCGAATTAACGTGTGAAAGCAGCTCGCGGGTTGAGATGGGCTTTGTGATGTATACATCAGCACCCAGCTCTAAGCCGAGCATTTTATCGTCCAACCCGGTTTTCGCAGTGAAGATTAAGATTGGGATAGATTTTGTCGCTTCGTTTTGCCTTAATTGTCTGGTTACAGCGTAACCATCTAATTCAGGCATCATGATATCCAGGATGATGAGATCTGGAACTTCGCTGAGAGCTAACTCGATAGCTTTGCCTCCAGCTTTGGTCGCGACGATCTCAAAGCCCTCACTCTCCAGCATCATGCCTACGAGCCGCAGAGTGTCAATGTCATCATCAACAATTAATATTTTTCCAGTCATATTTGCTCCCCAATTGGTGTACTTCGTTGTCAGTCTAGCATAAAGCTGAAATCGAGACAAGTATCACTTCAGCAAGGAGGCACCTGCTGTTTATATTTTCTTATTAGGTTCGGAATTCCCTATTGGGCTATAATCAGATTATAGTGTTAGCAAATTTGGAAAAAATCCTTAGCGAAGATTGTCAATTGAACATATACCAACCGGTTTTGGTTGGCGTATCTGGTGGACCAGATAGTCTTTGTCTGTTGGATCTAATCGAACGCAGCGGTTACTTGCCAGTTGTGGCTCATTTCAACCATAAATTACGACCTGAGGCGGATAAAGAGGCAGAAGTGATGCGTCGCTTTGCAGATGATCGAGACATGCTGTTTGTAGGGGGTGAAGCAGATGTCGCTGCGTTTGCCTCAGCGGACAGTAGCTCAATTGAAGAAACAGCTCGTATTGCCCGCTATTCCTTCCTTTTCGACCAGGCGATTAATTACGGTGCCCAGGCTGTCGCAGTTGGACATAATGCGGACGATCAGGTGGAAACGGTCTTAATGCATTTATTGAGGGGATCAGGTCTTAGTGGATTGAGCGGGATGTTAGCAAGGGCACTGCCAAATACTTGGAGCGATAGCATTGCTCTTGTGAGACCCTTACTCGGTATTTGGCGAGAGCAGATTATGGAATACTGTCAAGAGCGAGGTCTCGATCCACTAATTGACTACACTAATGAAGATCGAACTTATTTTCGCAATCGTCTGCGTCATGAGTTGATTCCTTATCTGGAAAGCTATAACCCCGCTGTTCGAAAAGTGATTTGGCGCTCAGCTGAGGTGTTGCGCGGAGATTTTGAATTGCTCGATCAGGTGGTTGACCAAGCCTGGCAGGAGTGTTTACAAACTACAGGACCGGGCCATGTTGCGATCGATGCTCGCCGCGCAGTTGAGTACCCGGTCGGTGTACAGCGCTACCTTATTCGTAGGGCGATCGCCATTCTAAGACCGGATTTAAGGGATATCGGTTTCGAAGCCATCGAACGCGGTCGCAAGGTATTACAAAATTGGTGGCAACCTGCTGAGGTAGATTTGATCACCGGATTAAAGCTGCTCTCCGAAACCGGTCGCTTGTGGGTGGCTGAATGGAGCGCAGACCTGCCAGCTGATGATTGGCCGCAGATGATTGAAAGGGAATCTAAACTCAGCTTACCGGGATCGATCAGGTTGGCCGGTAAATGGCAATTATCCGCAGAAAAAACCTCCTCAAAAAAACTCAGCGATGATCCTGTCTTGGAAAAAAATGATCCTTACCAGGTTGTTGTGGACTTGGATGGTATTCAGACACCGCTGCTGGTGCGAGCTAGGCGAGAAGGGGATCGCTTTCGTCCGTTTGGCATGGGAGGGCACTCGGTCAAACTCTCAGAATTTATGGTCAACGAGAAATTACCCCAACGAGCCCGGCATGGTTGGCCTTTGGTTTGCAGTGGTGAACAAATCGTCTGGGTACCGGGATTCCGCATCGCGGAAGCTTTTCGCATTACAGATTCCACACAGGTAGCAGTAAAATTGAAATTAATTCGATATGATGGCGATAGGACATAAGATTCAGGTAAACTTCTTTGCGACTCTTAGGCAGATTGTGGGTCAAAAAACGGTGGATTTTTCGATCAATGAAGGCTCAACCGTGCGTCAATTGATCGATGAGATCATTCGATGTTATCCAGGTTTGGAGCGAGAATTGATCGATGAGCACGGAGAGCTTTACGAGCATAATCATGTAATTATCAACGGAAGAGATATCAATTTCCTCGACCAGGGTATTGAAACTGTGATTACCAGCAAGGATCGAGTGAGCGTATTCCCTGCGATTGGAGGCGGGTGAATTGCAATAATAAAATTGACTTGAGTAATTGTTATATATTCAGTGGAAAATCAAAGGATTGCTGACACAAAACCTGTATTTGTCAAAATAATAAGCACGCAGATATAAATCTGCTCTGGATCGATAATTTGGTTTAATAGGATTGATATAATACGGATCGTTAAGGTGATTTTTTATCCTGGGTTTATATAGAAGGAAGATCGTTCAGGCTGTGTGAATGAAGGTTAATGATCGGAAAATAACACAGATCGATTTTCCTGAAGGGATTGATAGATGAGACTATTTTCTCGTCGTAAAAAAGAAAACCGCTTCCTAGAGTTATTAGCCAAGCAGGCGGAATTCACCGTCGAAGGGATGGAAGCGCTCAAGCTCTACATGAAGGGGCCGGATAAAAAAATTGCTGAGCAGGTTTCAAAGATCGAATCGGAAGCGGATGAAGTCCGAAGAATCCTGATCGACGAGCTCAATCGCACATTTGTTACCCCATTCGATCGCGAGGATATATTCGCCCTGTCGTTGACTATTGACGATATCCTCGATTACGCTGAAGAGACAACAGACCGTATGGTCACCCTTAATGTAAAACCGAACAAGTACATTAAGCGCATGGTCGATTTGCTGACGGATGCTGCTATGGAGATTTATCGCGGTGTCTCGGAATTAATTGAACACCCAAACGTGGCCAATGACCACGCCGTACGGGCAAAAGCACTTGAGAACAGGGTTGAACAAGTATACCGGGAAGCTTTGGCAGATTTATTTCGCGATCCTGAAGATTTGAATGGGGTGATGGAGATCCTCAAGCTGCGCGAAATCTACCGCCATCTTTCTAATGCCGCGGATCGAGGGGATCAGGCTGCCAATGTGATCGGCGATATCGTGGTGAAGTGGCTGTGAGCGAGTTTACTCTCCCTCCGCTCTGGCCAGTTTTCCCAGTTTCATTTTGACCTCACGCCATTGAATTTTTGAAATTCCTAATTTCTGCCGGATTTTATCCGGTTCCATACCCGATTCCCAATCGCTGAGCGCACACGTCCAGCGGCACATCTCGAAGGAGATGTGCTTGGATAATTCAGCCTGGACGCTGATATCCTCTAAGAGATATTCCAGGCGACGTGGAGACCAGGGAAATACTTGATCCTTGAGATCATATTGCGCCTGGTAATGCGGAAAGATCTCCTGCCAGCTTTCAGGTAGGGGGATTTTTCGCTCTTTAAAGCGGTACTGCGGGTTGGCATAACGGACAAAGACGATCGGCCCACCGGGGGCTTCCATATCGATATGATTTAAACGCAGGGCAAGGGTTTCACTTTTCTTCAAGCCGGTGTTGATCAGGAGATCGAATAGTGCCAGATAGCGGGTGTCATGCGGGGCTTGACGCCAAAAATCATCGGCGACTTTTAACGCCAGGTGGACCTCGTTTGCGCTGAGAACAGTTGGTAAAGGGCTGATTACCGATTTTTGAACCACCTCTTCAGCTGGATCGACCAGCAGGACTCCATATTCTTTCAGCCAGCGGAAAAAGGCTTTGATGGAGGTGATGCGCCTGGCAAGTGATTTGGGACTGCATGGGACCCCACGACCTTTTTGCAACCAGTTGAGGAAATTATTCAAATCAGTTGTGCTGATGCTGCCCAAAGTGCGATCCGGAGGCAGGTAGGAAGCCAACAGGTTCAAATCTCCGATGAAGGCTTTGATCGTATGGGGAGAACTGCCTTGATCTTCCAGGTAGTATTTCCAGGCGTTTATGGCCGGGATAAGGGTCGTTTGTGCGGAGATATGGGCGCTCGTGAGTTCAGAGATATCTTGAGGGGACATCGCAACCTCCAAATTAATGCGGATAGGTAATTCGTATAGCCGTACTTCGGATAAGTTTAGCCTATCTTCCCCTCGATGTCAATAACATCAAATTCGCTGTTTTCAACCTTTCGGGTGAGGATCAATAAATTAAACAGAGAGGATTGATCTTGTGGTTGTATAATGCTTGGTTATAATAGTAACCTTATATGACCTGAAGTACCAATTAATTGATTATGATCCAATCTGATTTCAACCCGCTACTCAGTCAAATCCTCAAAGTCATCCTTATCCTCTCTATCTTGCTCTTGGTACCGGGGAATATTATCACCTCTGCCTCCCAACCTGACTTAACACCTGCACAAAGTCATCAGCTATTTTTGCCTTTGGCGTATCACGGCGATGTTGATTTATACATCTCCGCGGTCAAGGTGATCCAGGGAACGACCATGTCGGATGGTTACCAGGTTTATATCGCCGACCGGGAGACGATTGTGCGCGTCTTCGTGAGAGTCAATGACGGCAGTAAAGTAGTTGGGGTATCTGGAGAATTGTGTGGTTACAATCAGAACAGTGCTTTATTAGGTTGTCTCACACCAGATAATGGTTCGATTACTGCCCCATCCTTTGCATCGAATATAGATAGGACCTTAAATTTCACCCTTCCGGATGACTGGTTAAAGCCTGGCTATGCCTATCACGTCGAGATAAATCAAGATCATCACATTGCAGAAGGAAATAAGGACAACAATCGATATCCTGATTTTGGAATCCAGCCGTTTAACTTTGTCTCTGCACCAGACCTGGATGTGATCGTTGTTCCGATTATTTACCAGCCTTTTGGATCCAGCGAGTCATGGGCTCCCGAGATGGCCGATTATTCTTACCTGACATTCTTCCCGGAAGATGTGTTGCCCATACCCGCGGCCAATTACCAATTCCATGAACAAGTTGTATACAAGCCAAGTGAAAAAAAATATAATCTCGACACTGAAGACGGCTGGAAACAACTGTTAAGTATCATCACGAGTATCCAGAATTCGGAGGATCCTAATGGTACGTACAATTACTACGGCTTGGTCAACTCTTCCGAATTTCATGATTGTGATAACGGCTGTATTATTGGCGTTGCAAATCAAGGTGAAAAAGGAGCCGTGGGCTGGAGCGGGCCGGGTCCTGGGAAACCTCAAGCTTCAAAAACAATGACCCATGAATTGGGTCACAACTTTGATCGAGAACATGTATTGTGCTTTGGTACAGAGAATAATATTGATAAGAACTATCCTTACCCGGATGGAACGATAGGAGTATATGGGCTTAATGTGAATAATGGGCAGTTGCTCGCTCCAAGCGACTATTTTGATTTCATGAGCTACTGCCATAATGTGTGGACTTCGGATTACACCTACTGGAATATCTTCCAATTCCGGGATGCTCAGCTCTCCAGGGGGAGTGGCACAACTTTTGATGGTCA
>JBFFIU010000019.1:0-21390 GCA_041556275.1 Anaerolineales bacterium
CCGTTAACAAAAAATTCTACCCACGATGAGATCTGGAAACGTATCTTGATAAGCCGCAATCTCTGGGACACCCTTTGGGCTGATGTTTGGGTGATTCTTCATGGCCCAGCGAATTATATCGGTCCACCTCGCGCCGAACGACATCAAATCTGGCTTGACCAGGATAAAGGCGGGATTCACCTCAGCGGTTCATTGGAAGGCAAACCCAACAGTGTTGAGCGGATTAATGCAAACGGAACAGGTCCGGAACCGACAGGTCCCTTTACAGGGACAGATTATTTTTCAAGGTTTGGCAGTCAGATCCCATGGTTTTATCTTGGTTCGGATCGGATCTTATCCACACCTTACATGTCTAACTACTCCTTGATTGCAAACTTTGGATACCCACCACAGGGAGTATGGTACACGGTTGTGGAAGAACTCGAATGGGCGAACCGTAAGGCAGTCGTCGTCGAGTTGACCGACTATTCAGGTACCTTTTTGGCGCGGTATTGGTTGGATGCGTCGACCGGACTTGCTTTAAAAGAACAATACCCCGACATTCACTCACAAGACAACATCCTTTTGGAAATTCAAGTATCCAAGATCGAATTTGATGTCAGCTTCCCCTTATCTTTATATCGAGCCACAGATGACGAACTGTTAGAGCGCGGATTCTTCCAAGACTACACTGGTCTACCAGAATCTCGGGCGTTCCAACCAACGATACCAACATTTCAGGCTCTCTCGTCAAGGATATCCCCCCCGCTGTCTCCGCCATCAATAGATTTTGATCCTTCTCAAAGTTGGGTGTCTTTTGCTGTTGAAGAGGGTTCTCATCAAAGACAAGATGTAAATCTCCTCCACATTTTTGGGGATTCGAATTACTTGGGAAACATTGAAATAAGCGATCCATTCAGAACGACATGCACCCGCTCGGCAGATGGACAAAAAATTGTTCTTGCTCAGTGGCCAGGTTCATCAGAAGCTACGTCCAGCAGCATCCACGAGTTTGATTTAGATAAACTTGATCAGAAAGAATATAGTATTCCAGAAACTTACATTGTCCGTATGGCCTTTTCTCCCCATACTAGATTAATCGCAGTTGCGGGCATCTCTCCGAATGAAGACAGGAGTGGACTTTATATCATTGATACTATCACAGACGAGATCAAACCAATAGAAGGTATCGATGAAGTCATTAGTTTTTCATGGAGCCCAGATGGCAGCCAGCTGGCCAGCCTGAAATGGCTAACCAATCGAATGTACTCACAACCAAATTTGGATATTGGCCTGTATGACTTGGAAAAGGACATAACAACGACTTTTCGTATACCTGCAAATCTACCGTGGGGTAAACCGACCGTCGAAATTCCAATTGGAGAATGGGTGGCTAGGTTTCACTTATCCTATGAGGGATTTGAGCCATGTGCCACGTCATCAAACATATCTCCGTAGCATTAGAACAACAAAGAGCCGAATTTCCACAGAAAAACCATAATCTATTTTAGAGAATCATGATATTTGTCACCCATACGTGATTACAGAATGTGATTTGTTACAGATATCACAGACGGAGAATTGGGGTAAAATTTATGGGGTAAATTACCCAAACTTTATGTTAAATCACGGTCCAATTTGTAACAAGATTTGGATCATCTGCGCGAATCTATAACTTACTTGAGAAGTTTCATAAGAAATTCCGACGCGAATCTGTATGGAGATACCATCTTGAAACATATGCACCGCACTGGTCCGATGGGGATCGGATTTCTTATCATGACTTTCTTGCTCCTGCTCACAGCCGGAGTTGCAACGGCATCCGAACAACGCTCTGACTCCTCTGTTCCAAATTTGCAGGGGGTCGCGAATGAGACCTGCCTTTCATGTCATGCTACTCCGGGGATGCAAACCACTCTGCCATCTGGAGAAATCCTTCCCTTGACGGTTGATCCAGAAGTATATAACAATTCAACACACGGCTTGCAAGGTTATGCTTGTGTTCAATGCCACACAGATATAAGTGAATTTCCTCACCGCCCACTTGATGCTGAGACACGGCGGGATGTCTCCTTACTCTACTATCAAAATTGCGCTAGATGCCATCAAGATAATTACAATAATACTTTAGATAGTGTCCACCAAAAAGCACTTGAAGAGGGTAACCCTGAAGCAGCTTTGTGTGTGGATTGCCATGGCTACCATGACGTTTCTAATCCACATGAACCGCGTACGCACATTCCACAAACTTGCGAGCGCTGCCATTCGTTGATCTACGACGAATATGCTGATAGCGTACACGGTTCAGCATTAATTGGTGAAGGCAATCCTGATGTCCCGACCTGCGTGGACTGTCATGGGGTTCACAATGTCGCTGGGCCAACCGATTCTGAATTCACCTTATTTTCTCCCCAGGTTTGTGCAAAATGTCATGCCGATGAAGAATTGACGGGAAAATATGGCATCAGCACAAATGTTTTTAACAGTTACATCGCTGATTTCCATGGCACAACGGTGATCTTCACACAGCAACATCCGGGTCAGGAAACGAACAAGCCAGTTTGTATCGATTGCCATGGAGTCCACAGCATGCAGAAAGTTGACGAGGCTGAGAGCAAGGTAATTCGAGAAAACTTAATCACCACCTGCCGGAGATGCCACCCCACTGCGGAAAGCAATTTCGCTGACGCATGGCTTGGTCACTACGAACCGAGCCTGGATAAATTCCCGGCCGTTTATCTGGTTGACCTCTTCTATTCAATATTCATCCCGGCGGTGCTTGGATTTATGGTATTGTTCGTCTTCGGTGATGCAGCTCGCCGACTGATCAATCGCCGGAGGGAGAATAAACATGAGTGAAATAGTTGAACCGATGGAACAAGAAGCATCAGGTTCAGTATCGAAAAACTGGTATTTACGTTTTAATGTCTCCCAGCGGGTAGAGCATTGGGTGTTCATCACCAGCTTTATCATTTTAGGAATAACTGGATTAACCCAGAAGTATTCTGAGTCTCCGATATCAGAAGGGATCGTTTCAGGGGTAGGGGGGATCGAAAATCTACGCTTGATCCACCACAGTGCTGCAGTAGTAATGATGCTGATAACCATTTATCACGTCGGGGCGCTTGGTTACCGGATATATGTGAGACGTGCCAGGCTAACAATGCTCCCAGTGGTACAAGATGTTACAAACGCCTGGTATGCACTTTTATTTTACATCGGCAGGAGGAAAGATCCACCCCAACAAGGGCGATACTCATTTGAAGAAAAGGTAGAATATTGGGCGGTAGTTTGGGGAACGGTGGTCATGGCTGTGACCGGATTCATGCTTTGGAATCCGATTGCAACTACACAAATCCTTCCCGGTCAATTCATTCCAGCTGCTAAGGTCGTGCATGGTTTGGAAGCTGTTTTAGCAGTCCTCTCAATACTGATCTGGCACATGTACCATGTAATCATCCGCCATTTCAATAAAACCATGTACATTGGTAAAATGACAGAAGAGGAGATGCTCCACGAACATCCCCTTGAATTGGCGGACATAAAAGCAGGCATTGCTCAACCCCCGGTGACGCCAGAGGGAGTAAGCAAGAGAAGGCGGATTTATTTTCCGGTTTATACCATCATCGCTGCTATAATGCTGGTTGGCGTGTATTTCTTCGTCGCCTATGAAGAGACTGCCATCGCAACCATTCCTCCCATAGAAGAAGTCGAAGTATTTGTCCCGCTTACACCCACACCAATACCGACTGCGCCACCTTCTCCTACACCTCCCCCTGTTACAGCGTTAACCTGGGATGGAGGCATTGGCGCACTGATGGAATCGAAGTGTGTCGCTTGTCATAATCCCAACAGCAAGCTTGGTGGATTAGATTTAAGCGATTATCAAGCAGCCATATTGGGAGGCAATTCAGGCCCTGTGATTGTCCCTGGAGATGCAGAGAACAGCACCATCGTGATCATTCAATCAACTGGAGATCACCCCGGACAGTTCACATCTGAGCAACTGGACCAAGTGCGCGAATGGATTTCCTCTGGAGCACCTGAGAATTAAATGAAGGAGCGGTCGAATCTTCAACCGCTCACCATCAATTCGCTGCACGGCTGGAAAAATTCACTTCCAGCCGTTCTTATTTAATCTGTTGCAGCGACAACAACTTCTCGCTTATGGGCTTCCTCTTCTTGTCGATGATCGATCAGGTTCAAATACCGAATGCCCAGCGTGATGGCTAATACGCCATATGCAACGACACCAACTCCACTCAAAATTTCGATCATCGAGGGGAAATATGTGGTGTAAATTGTATTGATCTCTTGGGGTAAATAGGTCAGGATGACCAATAAACCAGCCATGTTCACATCCCACCGGAAAGCCACCACACCTCCAACGATTAAAGCCAAGGCTATTACCTGGGCGATCCAGCTCTTACGAAATCTGGGCACTAAAAGGAGAATGGCTGGAACAATAGCACCCAGCAGCATCTCTCCAACCAGGAAATTAAGAGCCAGTGGACCTCTGGTTAGGAGATTCAAAGCTTCAGATCTGCCTGGTTCATAGGTATAGCTCATCGATAATGCATCCCAGAAGCGGAAATAAATATAGCCAACCAAACCCCAGCCAATGAAACGTGTTATTGGCTCAAGCAAAGACTCATCAATATTCGCTCGAGATGATAGGCGTCCGGACACCTTGGTTACCAGCACCGTCAGGGCTGGACCACCAACCATCGCCGAGAACATGAATAAAACAGATAAACCAGGCTTATACCAGATCGGTCGCGCTTTGAGCACTCCATAGGTTGCTCCCAAAGAAGATTGATGAAGCATTGAAAGACCCAAACCAATGAGCGCCAAGAAGGGCGCGAAATGGTGAATGCTCATTAACTTCTCAGAGATCCAGGGAAAGCGATCACGCATCCACTTTGTTCGTCCGATGATCGGTCCCGTTTCCAAGGCCAAAACACACAAATATAACGTAAGGCACATGCTGACTTCCCATAAAAGAGAGTGAGTATTCCAATATACCAGCGCATGCCAGAAGCGATCCGGTCGCCCGATATCAAGCAGCAAGGTCAAGATCGCCATGCTGTAACCGATTAAACCAATGAACGTTGCAGTACGTGCGACCGGCTCATAACGTTTTAGCCCCAGAAGGTAGACTACTGCACACAGCAGGAAAGCGCCCGCGCTGAGGGCAATCGCAGATAGGTCGATTGTGATCCACAATCCCCAGGGAACAAGGTCTGTCAGATTTGTAACGCTCAATCCTTTGATGAGCACAATCCCGTAAGCCACCGCACCGATGGCTAAAACAATCAGCAGGAAACCAATCCAGATGTGAACTGGTTGAATCTTGAAGCGCCTTATTGAGATCATGCGGTCACCTCCTCATCTGGCGGCAGGTAAAACACGCGCGGTGATGTACCAAGATCTTCGCGGAGCTGAAAATAGGAGTGTTGTTTCAAGACTTTGCTTACCTCAGAAGCCGGGTCATTCAGATCACCAAACATGCGTGCGCCCATTGGACAAGCCACTACGCAAGCCGGCGTGGCATCTGCATCAACACCTGGCTTCAAACCCAACTTCAATCCTCTATCGATACGGTGGTAGCAGAAAGAACATTTCTCAACTACGCCACGCGGCCTGCGCGGCACCTCGGGCTGACCCCATTCTGGGACCGCAGGGTTAGGACCAGTGAACTCCACCCAATTAAACGCACGCCCCCCATAAGGGCAAGCCACTTCGCAATACCGGCAACCGATGCACTTGTCGTAATCCATCATCACAATGCCATCTGATCTGTGATAGCTGGCACCCACCATGCAGGCGTCAACACAAGGAGCATTTTCACAATGCATGCAAGGGCGTGGCAGAAACACAGGTTTATCGCCAACTTCAGCCGCTTCTAGTACCCGGTTCCAGGATATCTCCGGTGATACATCGTTATGTGCTCTGCATGCCAGGGTGCAGTTCCCACAACCAGTGCATTTTGATTGGTCGATAACCATCCCCCATCGATATGGGCTCGATTCTCCCCTCTCAGAGGCAGAAGTTGAACGGACCAGCCGAATTCCACCGAAAACCGCAGAACCAAACGCTAAAACCTTGAGGAAATCCCGACGTTGTACAGGTTTCTTTTCCATTATTCATCCTCCTTGTTCCGCATATCGAGCTTGTTTTGGAAACGTTCGATCCATGGGGCTAGAATCACGCCGCCTGCTAAACCGACCAAGCCTGCCAACAGTGCAAAACCGATTGGATTCGCCGGTTTCGGTGCCGCCAATACAGAGCTGGTTTCGATTGAAGCCATTGAGTCGAGATTCTCCGCAGGAGGATTTTCCTCGTGTACCGAGACAGGATCATGCATCTGGTAAACATGACAACCGTTGCAGGTATCCAGGCTGACGAAGAAACTATGATCCTTATTGCCATGAGCCTGATTAACCTGTTCGCCTAATTCAGCCATGTGACAATTTGCGCAGTCCAGGCCCTCCTGACTATGTTGAGTATGCGAAAAGTTAGAAGATCGAGCCTTATGGCAAGAAGCACACAATCCTGCATTGTTTTCAGCCAGGAGCTGGCTGCCATGAGGATCGTGGCAAGTTTCGCATCCCAGATCCATTTGTCGATGAACGCTTGCCTGCCATTGGAAATAGGTTTCCGTATGGCAATCGCCGCACAAGTCTGCGCTGCGCGCGACCGGCATCGGTTCCTGGGGATGATTTGCAGGCGCTGGGTTGTGGCAGCGCTCACAGGTTATGCCTTCTGATTCCCAGGTCCCGGTTGCGGGGTCATAACCGGTAACATGACAACCCAGGCATTCAACCGGCTCTCCCTGATCATGCCACGCCTTTTGAAATGCCGGATCACTGTATGCTTGTCCATGCAGCCCATCTTCCCAGGTTTCATAAAATGCTGGGTGACAGCTCTTGCAATCCTCTCCCCGGGTGACCTCAGCTTGAAGATCAATAACCATCGGTGGACTAGCTTGAGCAAAGGCGTAAGTCAACAGCATAAGAGGAATGGCAAAAAATGTCCCATATGCTATACGTGATAATACGCTTTTCATAAGATTTCTCCTCGATGTTCAATGTACATCAAGTTGCGACAGGAACTGGAGCATGCCTGAAGATATCGCAACCGATGCAGCGTTCTTGTAATCGGCCATCCTTTTTGCGAAATACCTGCCAACAGGGTTTTTCTGGATTCACATACGCAAGGCATTGCTGACGTTTCTCTGCGGAGCAATTCATGATGTCCCAGCAGCCAACATTACCTACCTTCACTTCAACAGCGCCTTCGAGATCTGCCTCCTTCTTCCAGCGATCATCCAGCCACTTCAAGATCGTGATAACAAGGATTGTGGCAGCAATGGGAATCACCACTCTTAACAGGATTCCTATGATCATGGTGAAGACTGTTATCAGCCAATCCATGAGAATGATCCCTCCTTTATGAGAGATGCACCCGCCGGCGTTCAACCGCTGTCCCGATGAGAAGCAACAACACTAAGGGTATTACGAGTCTGATCAAGATTAATGTGGTGAGCACAATTACGGGATTCATAGCATCCTCCAATATGAATTCAACTCCGATTAATCCTTAGTCCGAATCAATGAATAGATCTGGGACTAATGTGTCTCCAGTATAGAAATTTAGATAGATAATGTAAATCGGGTATACGACCAATTTTTTTCTACCGCATTCTCCCCATCAAAGTTGATTTTTGGATGCTGTAAACCCTAAACAAATTAGGTTACTCAGTCCATGAATTCTTACACCTAATTGTGAAATATTTCACCCATAATGATTGGGTATTTCCCCCAATATTAGAATGATCGATTAGTTATTTAAACCTATGCGCGTCAGATCACGTTGAGATTTTTATGATCTTTGGGTAAATCGAAAATGCTTTTTTGGGAATTATGGACCTAAGGTTGGATGATCCCCTTGCGAACAGCGTATTTCACCAATTCTGTTCGGGAATGCAAACTTAATTTCCCCATAATATTCTCGCGATGGCGAGCTACTGTTTTAGGACTGATGCTAAGCTGGTCTGCTATCTCAAAATTACTGGCACCATCTGCCAATAACGTCAAAACTTCGTTCTCACGTGGTGTCAATCCATCTAATTTCGCTTGGTTCTTTGGGAGTTGAGATTGTGTCAGGTAATCCTTCACCAGCAATTTGGCTAATGATGGGTACAGGTAAACTTCTCCATCCGCAGTGACTCGTATTGCACTCAACAACTCTTCTGGAGCAGCTCTCTTTGGCACATATCCCGATGCCCCAGCATCAAGCATCTTAAAGAAATACTCCTCATCCTCATGGATCGTCAATGCTACAACTGCTGTATCTGGTGCTAATTGCTTAATGCTGCGTGTAGCATCGATTCCGGACATATCTGGTAATCCAATATCCATTAAAACTACATCTGGTGTGAGCTGCGAGATTTGGTTCAGCGCTTCACTTGCAGTTTCCGCTTCACCCACAATATTAATATCGGTTTCACCCTCCAACAACATTCGCAATCCTGTACGTACAACAGCATGATCGTCAACCAGCAATAATCGTATCTTCATCCTCTTCACCCTCTTCACCCTCGATCTGTCCGTTATAAGGAATATAAACTTCAATTCGAGTTCCTGCGCCAGGATAGGATCTGATCTCAAAATTTCCCCCCATCAACGTTGCTCGTTCCTGCATACCAATCAACCCCCATGATGGTCTGTGAGTAGTTTGTATTGCCCCTGGCTCAAATCCAACACCATCATCAACAACTTCTAACTGAACCCCCTTGTATTCATAGATCAAGTCAACTTTCACATTGTTTGCATCTGCGTGTTTGATGACATTCGTCAGAGCTTCCTGAGTTATACGGAACAAGGTTGTTTTCAGTTCAGTTGACAAGTCGAACCTTTCATTAGCTACGGAAACTTTAACTTTCAGCGGTAGCCTTTTTTCAATCTCTCCGGAATACCAGCGCAAAGTAGCGCCCAGTCCTAAATCATCCAAATGAGAGGGGCGCAAATCTGCGATCAATCGCTGCAATTCAACCAGTGAATTTGCAACCAGCTCTTCTAATTGACGTAGATTGCCTATCGATCGATCGCCGTTATCCTGGATTGTGGTGGCGATACCCCGCAAACCCAATCCGATGGCAGTGAGGGCTTGACCTGTTTCATCATGTAATTCCCGGGCAATGCGCTGCCGCTCTGACTCTTGAGCCGCAACGATCCTCTTCAACATTTCTCCTCGCATAGCTTCCCGTCTTTGCGCCTCTTCCAGACGAGCTGCCTGTAGATCAGCAATTCGGCGTCGGGTTTCCACTTCAAAGGAGCGCAAAACACGAATGATGAAGTATGCCGCCAGTGTAGCTGCGATAGCTCTCATCAACTGCACCGGAAATCCAAATATATCCAGGAATAAACCTTCGTTGATGAGATTTGAAGGGGGTAATGGACTCTCATGGGGGAAAGTTTGTCCGACAACACCGTACCACAAGAATGCTATCGCAGCCCACAAGCTGTCGCGCCCGAAGCTCGCTAATCCAGCTTTTCTAAATTCCCGTTGTTGGTAGATCAATCCTGCACAAGCCAATAATGCAGCTGGGACGGCTAAAGCATACCTGGTCCAGGCGTGAGCGACGTGCAGAAGATCCAGATCGAATGGATATTGGTTGCGAACCAGCAGCATCCCTACCCCCCATATTAGGATCAACCCTAAAGGAATCAACAAGCTGTACCTTTGCGCCTGTTCACTTTTTGAAATCAAAAATACTCCAAACGCAGCCAAAGAAAGAAATGAAAATGTTAATAATGCTAAATCTATTCCACCCCAAATGACCGGGTATGCATATTGCCCAGGGAGAAATCCTTGGATCTCCCACATCTCCAACCATTCATGGAATCCATGTAGAAATCCGAACACAGCCAATGGGCGAAATGCGTGGCGCAAACGTTGATCTGAGCCATGGGCTAATTCAAGCATAATCGCCAGCCCCATGCTGAAGAAGGCCAGACCATAGATAAAGTAAATCAGTGAGTAGTATATTGACTGCATGGGATTATTACCAACATTCAATCACCTGGTACGGGATCGAACATCTGTTGCCCTAAATCAACCTCAGATCGGTGAACAAAATTCCAAAACTCCATCAACGCGCGTGTGGCAGGGAATCGTTGATTGCGCGCTATAAATATCTTTTGATGTAGTTTCATCCCTTCGACTTTCACCTCAACAGCGCGTCCTGATTCGAGACCACGCGCGGCCGCCAACCTGGAAATAAATGCCACGCCGATCCCTTCTTCAACTGCCATCTCGATCGCTTCTGCGTTGCCTAACACCATCGCAACATTGAGCATATCGAAAGATATATCTTGTTCAAGCAATCCTTTTTGCAAAACATCTCTCGTTCCGGCGCTTTCTTCCCGCAGGATCATTGGTTCAACTAACAGATCGTCAGGATAAACATGGCCGATATTTTTCCACGGATGTCCAGCAGGGGCGATCAAGATCACCTCATCCACAAAAAAGCCTTTATATTCAAGATCGCGGTGTTTTACTAATCGACTCGAAACGCCGAAGGCGATCTCACCCGAAACTAGTTTCTGAATTATCGAATTACGGTTGTCTACTAAGACATTCGCCCGGACAAGTGGATACTTGCGCCGAAACCTGGCGATCAGACTGGGAAGCAAGTATTTTCCAGAGGCTGTGGAACAACCAATATCGAACTCTCCCACGACCTCACCTCGCAGCGAAGAGACCGATTCCTCTAAGCGACGAGCTGCTGAGACCAGCTCTAATGCCATCGGACGCAGGGCTTGACCAATCTCAGTCAAATGGATTGAGCGCCCGTGACGCAGGAACAACTTTGCCCCGAAATGTTTTTCCAAATTAATGATCGTCTGGCTGATCGCTGGCTGAGAGAGATGCAATTGTCTTCCCGCCTGGCTGAAATTCCGCGTTTCACACGCAACCAAGAAGATGACCAGGTCGTTCAAATTCAGCAAATCTCTCGGCATAAACTCTCCCACGCTTTTTTCTAATATCCCAAATATTAAGTCTTAACAATATTGAGGCACTTTCCATAAGAAACTATTATCAATGATTGTGAAATCTGTTACTATTTATTATAGTTGTTTGTTACAAAAATAACAATGGAGAGGTGTCACCTGTCTATATGACACATATCCTGAAACAGGCTGATCCCCCAATGATGAGTGCTAAATTTTCCTGTTTTCTTCGTTTACAAAATGAAAGAGGGTAACCAAAACAGATGGTCACCCTCTCGTTATAATTTGGCCGAAGGATATATTACTGAGAAAACCTCATTGTGCCCACATCCATCATGATATCAAGAAATAGAAAATCTCCCTCCCTGAAATAAATCACAGCATCATTGAGTAGCCGCAGATATTCATCCTCCAGGGAATCGCGAGGACAAGCCGCTAAAGTTGTCATCATCGTTTCGATATTGATCTGGCTGCCATCAACAGTGTACGTCCCTCCGACAACATTGCAGTCCGCTTTGATGTTCACAATGCCGTCAGGTTGAAATTCAAGCGTGTAGTCTGCAGGATTAACTGGAGCGGTACGGGTATCATTGTTCTCAAGAAATTCTTGCCACATCCACAGGATACCTACCAAATCTGATGCTCGATACTGGAGAACTTCTTGACCGTTGTCATCCATCATCACCAACTGCTCTCCCTGAATCTTATACTGAGTCACGGATTGGAGAGCCTCTAAGTAATCAGCTTCTTGATCCATGACGCCTTCTGGCTCTTCGCAGAACATCATTGTCAATGGTCCCAGTTCAATCTCGATCTCGTTACCGTCTACCTTATATGTCCCTGAGTAGCTATTGCATCCAGCAGAACCAGTAATTGTTTCATCCTCTCCAAATATGGCAGTGATTTCACTCCCCGCCACAGTCGAGATGACAGTCTCTCGCCCGGTGAGGAATGCATTCAGATGCCAGACAGTCTCTGTCAAAGTTTTTGACTTAACAACCTTAAATTCCACCAACAGCGAACCATCCATATCCAGCAATTTCAAACGGTCATTCTCAATCTGGTAGGAATGCCCTTTCTCCAATGCGGCCAGATATGCCGATTCTTGTTCCATGATACCTTCAGGATCGTTGCAAAAAATGCGGGTAACCGCAGCGGGTCCGATTATAATGTTCTCACCATCCAATTCATATGAAGCTGAATAGTTATTACATCCTGCTGAACCGTTTAATTGTCCAGCATCATCGAAAATAGCTGTCAATTCTGTTCCAAGTATCACCGAAACAACAGCCTCCTTACCATTGTTATACATGATCACCTGCCAATTAGTATCGGCTAGATCTAATGGCTCAGGGAGAGCATAAATCAATATGATATCCCCGCTGGCGTTGGCAATGATCAGACTCTCGTCTGTCACTTCGTAAGTAGCAGATTCTTCCAGTGCTGAGAGATAAGCACTCTCCTGTTCCATCACACCTGGCGGATCCATGCAAAACATCTCGGTTGAGGCTAATGGACCAAATGATATGTTGTCCCCCACAAGCTGGTAGCCACCGAAATAATTATTGCATCCAGCAATACCATTAACTTGACCTTCTGCGAACGTGGCCGAAATGTTGGTATTGGGGAGTATCTCGATTAGCTCTCCTTCTGGATTCTTATATGAGATTAAGTCCCAATTTTTATTCTCGATATCACCTGCTCCGGATACTGAAACAGGCTCCTTGCTCTCGCCGCGCACCAGAATCCACTTGATCGAAGAAGCATCTGCTGGGGGGTTTTCAACGGTTTCTTCCACCACGACCAGTTTATATTCAAATCCTTCCTCGTAATCAAATCCCTCGATCTGGTCATAAAATAATGTGTATTCATCCTGTGGATTTTCCCTGACCAGCATGCATTTTTGTGGGGCAACACCTTCGCAATCGACCAAAACAGGACCGACATAAATGGTTTTCTCAACAGCGTTTGAAGGTGAGGGTTGTCCTGTTTGATCTGCTCCGGGAGTCGTCGCACAAGCGGCTAAGATTATTCCGGAAAGAATCGAGATTGAAATGATGTGAAAGTATTTTTTATTCATGTGCTTCTGGAACCTCCTAGTTTCAATTGAAACTTTTGTAATTTTTGTAATCGATATCCGAGCAATTTACGATTAGCTCATCTGTGAAGCCAATCTAACCCCCTAAACGAATCACATATCTTAAATGTTCCAGCCAGCTCTGATTATAATCAAACCTTAACCTTTTTATAAAAACCTAATTAAGTCGCTGCCATTCTTTGCGCATTTATTAATACAAGCAGCCCAATGGAATTCAAACCATTGGGCTGCTTGTATATTAGTTGCCAAATCCTCATCTCATTATTTATCTAATCCAAAAAAACACAGCCGTACCATCATCAAGATTGAGCGATATTACTGACAAACCGCACTAAGGTTGCTCAGCTAAGGTCACAGTTACTGATATCTCTTTTCCATCTCGAATTACTGTCAAGTTCACCTCTTCTCCTATACCGGCGACCTGCAACAACTCGCCTAATTCTGGGACCGATGCTACACTAGTGCCATCGACAGCTGTGATCACATCACCACCGATCAAGATTTCCTGGCCATCAATCGTCACAGGTGTGAAACTTCCCTGAAGACCAGCCTGATCTGCTGGGCTGCCGGATTGAACCTGCTCGATCAATACGCCGCCCTGATCACCGGATAGATCCATCTCTTCAGCGATATCAGGTGTCAATGACAGGCCCATAATCCCCAACCAGGCTCGACCGCGGGTTGCTTCTGGGAGGCTAGCAATTTGGTTTCCATTATCCGGACGGGCTTCCAGGTTGACTTCTATTTGCTGCTCTTCGCCATCACGCAGCACGGTTAGAGTGACACTTTGTCCAACCTCGGTATTGGCAGACAGGAATGCAATTAAATCATCCATATTATTGATAATCTGGTCATCAATCGCCGTGATCACATCGCCGCCAACCTGGATATCGAAACCATCGATAGTAACCTGTTGGCTGCTGCCTGATATACCGGCCTTATCCGCAGGTCCATCGGCAACCACATCCCCAACCAGGGCGCCCTTTTGCTGCGGTTCTAATTTCATTGCTTCGGCCAGATCTGGATAGAGAGAGACTCCGCTAATACCCAGGTAGGGATGAGCGTAAAACCCTTCAGAAATCAATTGCGGTACGACCCGGGAAACGATCGCGGTGGGGATCACGAAACCGATGCCCGCATTGGCACGCACAGGTGATTCGATCGCCGCAGTCACTCCGATCACTTGACCTCGATCGTTGAGAAGCACACCACCGGAATTGCCGGGATTTATTGGCGCATCCGTTTGAATCACATCGGGAATTCGATAAACCGGACCAGTGGATAGATTATCACTGGCTGGCAAGGAACGACCCAAGGCACTGATGATACCCACAGTCATGGTGCCATCAAGCCCAAATGGATTTCCAATTGCGATCGCCAGCTGTCCTACACGTAGTTGATTTGAATCGGCAACCTCCACGGGGACGAGCTGCTGCGAGGGTAAATCAACATGGATCACAGCCAGATCGCTGTCGGGATCGGCCCCGATCAGCTCTGCTGGCACAATTGTTCCATCAGCGAAGGTGACTTCAATCTCATCAGCTCCTGCAACGACATGGTTGTTCGTGATAATGTTCCCCTGCTCATCCCATACAAAACCCGAACCAAGTCCTTGACCGAATGGTGATGGTGATTCAGGTATATTGGGGATTCCAGGTAATTCTGGGTTATCAGGGGACTCGAAGAAGGGAAATTCTGGAGATCCGGACGCGTTTGGCACTGCCGATTTCGACACTTGAATATTCACGACGGAAGGATTTACCTGCTCGTATATATTAACTAGCGTGCTCTGATACGCCGCCAGTAAACCTGGATCGACAGGAGCAGGAATTGCGTTTTCAACTGGCACAGACTGTGGTTCGTCCAGGGTATCTTGCCCGCTTTCCTTGAGCAACGATTTGACTTCAGACTCTGCCGCTCCCAATGCCTCTGCTGGTAGAGCTGCCAGGCTTGGGCTGCAAGCTGTCACTGCAAAAACAAGCAGGAGCATTAATACAGGTAATGTTGATGTTTTCTTAAACATATGCACCTCAATTATTGAAAAGACTCTGTGTAAGGATAACTTTTCTCAACCCTGGCGTCTTTAAATTAACCTATTAACAAGCTTAAGGTCAGCTTATGTATGTGTACCTGTAATCTTAGATGTATGGAAAAAGAATAGGGAAGGTTGGTTTATATTAAAGGCAACCAAACGGTGAATTTACTTCCTTCACCTGGTTCACTCCACAGCTCAATTTCTCCCCCGTGCGCATGAGTAATATCCCGGGCTATGCTAAGCCCCAATCCCATGCCTTGCTTAATCCGCTTTCCTTGATCACCACGATAAAATGGTTCAAATACCAAATCTTGCTCATCAGGAACGATGCCTGGACCCGTATCTTCGAAATTAAACATTACTTGCTTATCCGATGAAACAGCTGAGAATTTGATTGAGCCACCAGCTGGTGTATAGCGCACAGCATTACTGGCAAGATTTCCAATCACCTGTGCCATCCGGATCGGGTCTAGATTTATTTTTGGAAGATCAGAAGCAATTTCTTCCTCCCAGTCAAGTTGATTCTCTTGAGCTACCTGTCGCCACGGAAGTAAAATATTCGGCAACCATTCGGCCAGGATGATTTCTTCTTTGTTCAATTCAAGGGTACCAATCACTTGATCGTGGAGGTGGGTTAATTCCTCCAACACATGCTGCATACGATTAGATTCTTCATCCATGCCATCTGCAAGTTCCATTAACATATCCTGGTCTTGACCTGCACCACGTTGAATGGCATGGATTCCGGAGCGCATTGCACCCAAGGGACGTCCGAGTTCATGGACCAGATTTGCCAGGAGGTGGCGGCGTGATTCCTCCAGCTCATCCAATCGACTCACGAGATGATTAACAGCCCGCGAGAGGTTCTGAATCTCATCCGGACCTCCCTCCGGTAATTTCTCTTCTCGCACACCCTGAGCCAATCCATAAATTGCAACTGTTACTCTACGAATCGGATTTCCAATATTCAACCCCAATATGGAGCCTAAAAACGTCCCTACAAACAAACCAATGATCAATACCCAGGTGATCAGGTTCCTTAATCGCGCAAAGAATTGGAAAAGAGACTCACTTCGATAACTCACACGCACGACACCGATTACCTCCTCCTGAGGTGTTATCACCGGCGAAAATACATCCACCAAGACATTATTTAATCTCAAGATCGAGTAATTGGTTTGAATTACTTGCTCACCGAGTTGGGCTTGATTCAAGCCATCGGTCTGCAGAACCTGTCCCAGGGAAGACGTATCATCGGGATCGCTTGAGAACAAAATCGCTCCATTTTCATTTAAAAACATTACTCGAAAGGCAGGATCGATGCGTACCCGATTCAGCAGATTACTGACAATGACCGGATTGCCGAATAATTGGAACTCTGTCCGGCTCAGCTCTGCTAAATAACGCGCATCTTGAGCTAAGTTGTTTGCAACAGAAGGAAGTAGAAACTGCGTCTCCAAGACATAAAAGAGCGCGAGCCCAGCAAGGGGAATGATCACCAGGATCGGAAGGATATGGCTGATTATCAAACGATTACGCAGTGAACGCATCAAATAGCCTCCTGGGGGACAAATTTATATCCTTTTCCGCGAATGGTTATTATTCGCTGAGGGCGATCTGCATGAACCTCGATCTTCTCCCGCAGCCAGCGGATGTGAACGTAAACTACCTGTGGTTGGCCGATGTACTCCGCTCCCCAAACTCGAGCCAGCAGATCTTCAACTGAGATCACCCGGTTCGGTTCCATCACAAAGGCATACAATAAATCAAACTCACGCGGAGATAAATTCACTTGTTCCCCGGTAACCTTCACTGTATAGGCACCTGCATCGATCTCTATGTCTCCCACAACCAAGGAAGCCCTTTCTTGAATCGGATGGGTGGAGTCTTCAAATCTACGCAAAACTGCTTTTATGCGCGCCAGGAGCACATCTATGTCAAACGGTTTCGTGACATAGTCATCTGCTCCCAGTTCTAGTCCGACGACCTCATCTAATTCACGTCGCCGAGCAGTGAGAAAGATGACCGGGACAGCAAACTGTTCTTTAAGTTGCTTTAATGCATCTAACCCATCCATACCCGGTAAACCGATATCCAACAGCACCAGATCAAACACATTTTGCTCCACCAATACAAGAGCATCTTCAGCGTTGGAAGCTGTGTTCACCTCATAACCAGCTTGTTCGAGATTGAAGGCCAGGCTGCGCCTCAGCAGGGTATCGTCATCTACAATTAAAATTTTTTTCGACATTGATTATCAACCAGGGATTGTAACGCATATCATTATTATTTGTCATCTGAGTCATTGGAAATCTCCATCATTAAACCCAGTTTTCATCAATAATTCATCCTTTATCGATTCAAATATTATGCCTATTCGCATAACAATAGATAACTTTGGCAAGGCGGTACAGAGACCAAATTTTTCGATCTTGACTCACCTGTTGGATAATTTGGAATAAAGTGTCCAGAATGTGATTCTGAAAATTATCTCTTATTTAATCTGGAGACTCTTCATCAGATGTTGCTGAAATCGTATGAGAGGAATAATCGATGCGCTGCTTACGAATACTCCATAATGAGAGAATCATTTTTTCTAACTTTTCTCTCCCTTTTGGAGTAGATTGAGCAGGTGGGTTGATGATAGTATCGACGATGAAAACGGGCCTATTGCCAATCATTACTAACGACTGGTAGAGTTTCTCCCCAAGTAATCCAACCAGACTCATTTGTGTACCTATAACGAGCATCATGGAGCTGATTAACCACCACCACTCTGGGATAACCCCTTGATAATTATTCGGGGCAGCAAAAAGGCCGAAAGTGATTAAACCGCCAAAAACAGCCAGTAGAATTCCAATAATTAAACTACTCCGATATGTCTCAGAGGCACTTAAATCAATACCGGATTTTAAAGTGATGAGTTTGTCTTGGAAGAAATACTGTCTTTCCCTTGCATTTAAGTCCTGGTGAGAATATTCAACCAGTTGTAATTGAAACCCTGTCCAAGCGAGAATTTCGACGATATCGTGGTGTGTGTACGAGACCTGTGAAAGGATGTACATAACTTGATTATCAATCAAGAGAAAGTTTATCTCGCCGAGGGATAATCGATTAGGATATCCCGTTTGGCTTGAGGTGAGGTTTTTCAGCATGCCAGGAATCGTCCGAAATGAACCTGCGAGTTGTTGCCTGCTTATACCAAATATTATTCTAGACCCAGTTTCCCAGTGACTAATCAGTTCAATGAATATTTCCGAGGGATCATGAAGATCATCTGCAAAATAAATGGCACAATCTCCCGATGAATATGTTATCCCGGCCAGGAATAGGGCTGTAGAACCAAAATCACGCGTCAATATTACAACCCGGTAGCGTTTATCTTTTTCGGCGCGATCTTTCAACGCTTCAATCGAAGCCACATGGCAGCTATTATCCAGAAATATGAACTCGAAATCATGGTTCTCAACCTCTTCAGCCAGCGACTCAAGCTGTTCGGCTTGATTTACCATTTTATTTACTTGGGATATAACAGGAACGATGATTGAAATTAACCCCATTCTCCATCTCCACCCCGGAGAGTCCAATTCGATCAGGTGTTATCAAGATCGCATTTCATTTAATTTTGCAAACTGATGTCGATTTGAATCTTCTCTCCCATAAACAATAATTTTCAGATCATATCTTCATTTAATGCATCATTGATTATCTGGCAGACTTGTTCCACTTCCGCAGCAGATAGCTCGGGATAACATGGAAGGGATAGCACCTCGGCTGACGCTCTTTCTGTTTCCGGTAGTGCGCCAGACTTGTATCCTAAATCTGAGCAGGCTGGTTGAAGATGATCCGGAATTGGATAATGGACAACACATCCGATACCTCTATTTTTTAATATGCTCATCAAGCGCTCCCTTTGTGAAGATCTGATCACAAAGAATTGATATACGCATTGTTCAGGTTGAAAATCATTAGTAAGTTTATGACGAGACGTGTTGAGGTTGATATGGTATGTCTGAGCTATCAAACGTCTCTTTAGATTCGATTCCTCGAGTAAGGGCAATTTCGCCCTTAAGACAGCTGCCTGAACTTCATCCATAAAACTGGATCTTCCGCCTGGTAAGTGAGAAGTGTAATCATAATCACAACCGTACTGGCGTAAAAGGCGTGCATGCTCGGCGATCTTCAGATCACCAGTGATCATCGCCCCAGCTTCCCCCATCGCACCGAGAACCCTGGTTGGAGAAAAACAGAAACAACCAACGTCACCCCAACTTCCAACAGATATCCCATTCAAAGTTGCGCCGTGTGCCTGGAAACAATCTTCAACAATTACCAGGTTTGACTTTCGAGCCCTATCACACAATGCATTCAAATCAGCAACCCGCCCATACAAATGCGTGATGATCACGGCACGCGAACATGAGGTGATTGCTTTATCCAAACCTTCTGGTGATAAACACAATGTGATTGGATCTACTTCTGCGAAGACCGGTATCGCACCAACTGCTCGAATTGCCACTGTGCTATGCATTCCTGCGTTTGCTACCGTGATAACTTCATCTCCAGGTTGGATAGCAAGTGCACGCAACGCGATCTCGATCGCATCTACTCCATTGGAGAGCCCGATACAATAAGGGACAGCACAGTATGTTGCGAATTCATCCTCAAAGGCTTCTACTTCAGGACCAGAGATGTAGAAGCCGCTGCTGAGCACCCGGTTTATCGCCGACCTGATTTCATAGCGTTGATGCGAGTATTGACGTTTCAGGTCAACAAATGGAACCAGGTGCTCACCAGCCCGAAGATGATTGCCATCATGAGGGAATTCCATGTCTGCATCGACGCCTTGCTTTGCAGGTGGAATCTTCTTCATCTAATTTATTCACTGCACAAATAAAACCCAGATAATTGCACACAAAATCATAATTATTCAGATCGTTTTCTTGGATCCTTGCAGGGATTATTGGATTTCGCCCTGATTAGAAATGGTTGAAATCTCCTCTGAGAGGTGAGAACAATAGGTAAAATTGCGATCAAAGTTAATCCTAGAATTAGCCAACCAGAATACACCATAATATAATGTCCTCCCGATAAAAATAGCCTGATTCATACTTTGAGCAATTCATCAAAGATGTAAAATCCATCATTTCCAATCGAATTGCTTACCACAAAAATAGTACTTAAGGACTAACCAAAAACTAACCTTATGCGATAATAAACGCACATTTAGATTTCTTGTTACATTAATATTACCAATTTATTACAAAAAGGCTGGCTAATTTCTCTTCATTCAGCGTAAATAACCTGAATCGTCAATAAAATTCATTATACTTATTGGTGATATCATCATAATCAGTTTATCTGCGTAGCCACTTTGAAAACATCAGTAGGGTACGAATTAAAACCCATTCCAAGGAGATATAAATGAATAGTTATCGTGAAGAATTATGGTTCGATGTACCTGGTCGTCGGGCATTCATTAACATCACACCTCAGGTTGAATCAGGATTGCGCAAAAGTGGAATTCGAGAAGGTTTGGTTCTGGTCAATGCCATGCATATCACGGCTTCAGTGTACATCAATGATGCTGAAAGTGGTCTCCACCAGGATTACGAAGACTGGCTCGAGAAGCTGGCTCCGCATGCGCCTATCGAGCATTACCGTCATAATCGCACGGGAGAGGATAACGCTGATGCTCATTTGAAACGACAAATCATGGGTCGTGAGGTCGTTGTTGCAGTGACGAACGGAAGATTAGATTTTGGACCCTGGGAACAGATATTCTATGCTGAATTTGATGGCGGACGGCGCAAGCGCGTTCTCGTCAAAATCATTGGTGAATAATCAACATCGAAATTACAGAGTGGTTTCTCTGTCTTTGACAGAAAAACTTGATGTGAGATAATAACAATCAAGAGTGTTTAAAACTCTTGGTCTTACCTCAACATCTTGCCTTGTTATAATTATGCACAATAAGGAACGAGCTTAGAAAATGAATCTAATGCTTGCGAACTCAATTCGCTTTATGAAAACAATAACCTTCACTGACTCCAACTGATTATTCATTTGGATTTAGAAAATGTAAATTAGGAGATCCAGCAATGACAACATCTCAAAAAGATCGAATGAATGAACTTGAACAAAGATTCAGCCAATTGGAAGGTCAAATTCAAGACTCACCTAATAAAGAAGCACTATCGATACTCCACGCAATGATCCAGGAGGGGCGTCGAGAGCTTCTAACTCTCTCCGCTGATAAA
>JBFFIU010000020.1:0-21191 GCA_041556275.1 Anaerolineales bacterium
GGCACGGGTTTCGGTGGACCAGGATATGCTTTCGATATCGAAACCTCCCCCGATCTGAAGTTCGATCAAGCAGGTGTGTTGGGAATGGCTAATTCGGGACCGGGATCAAACGGCAGCCAGTTCTTCATCACTTTCGGGCCGGCGGCCAATCTGGATGGCGGTTATACGATTTTTGGGCGGGTGATCTCAGGTATGGATGTGGTCAGCAGCCTGACGGCTCGCGATCCATCCCAAAATCCCAACCTGCCGCCTGGTGACGCTATCTTGGAGATCACCTTCGAAAGTAAATAAACGATATGGAGTAATGCATGGAAATAATTTCTCAGCTGGTGGATTTCATTCTCCACCTAGATGTACACCTGAATGAGATCATTCAGAATTTTGGAATCTGGACCTACCTGATTCTTTTCTTGATCATTTTCCTGGAGACCGGTGTGGTGATCACACCATTCCTGCCGGGGGATTCGCTTCTGTTTGCAGCTGGATCATTTGCAGCTTTGGGTTCATTGAATGTCTGGGTACTGTTCATCACCCTGATATTTGCTGCCATCTTGGGCGATACAATAAATTACTGGATCGGGCATTACATCGGGCCAAAAGCGTTCAGTGGGAATTTCCGCTTCCTGAAGAAAGAATATCTGGATCGCACCCACGAATTTTATGAAAAACACGGCGGCAAGACGATCATCCTGGCCCGCTTCATCCCCATTATCCGCACCTTTGCCCCATTTGTGGCCGGGATCGGTGCCATGAATTATTCGCGCTTCCTGGTATATAACGTTGTCGGTGCGGTTATTTGGGTAACCCTCTTCACTTTCGGAGGCTATTTCTTTGGCAACCTGCCGATCATCAAAGAGAACTTCACCCTGGCTATACTGGCTATCATCCTGATCTCAGTTTTGCCTGGAGTGGTGGAGTTCTTGCGCGAACGCTTCAAATCTTCCCAAAAGATCGAAGCTTAAACGATTCCACATTTAATTGAAATTACTTCGGTGAACTTGTTTCACACAAAACCCCTCTCTCAAAGTTGAGAGAGGGGTAATTTCCTCGTCGGTTGTATCTATCCGTTTAAGATCAGGGGAGCAGCCGTAAATGAGCCTTTGCTTCGCTTTCGACCTGTTCGCGCTCCCAGGACATGACATGGTATTGGATGTTGCGCCACATGTCGGTCATATCCACATAATTAGAATGATAAGCATGCCCAGATTGTCCGGTAGTGTGAATGGTCTGCGAGTTTCCGAGATCGCTCAGGTCGACGACCATCCGCATGGAAGGTAATCCCTTGACGAGAAAAGGTTTCTCATCCGAGGCATCCCAGCCTGTGGCGTCCACGATTCCACTTCCACCAGAAGATGGATATGGACCCCGATTGAAGAGCGCCTCGATGGGAGCTATTCCCGAGCTCCCCAAGGTGGGATTGACCAGGGTCAGTGTATGTAAATCACCCCAGGTCCATTTCGAGGGATTATCTCCAAAAGTGCTGCTGAGCTGGTTCACCGCCGCCGCGAAAGCCATACTGAAAATATCATCACGGGTTTCTACCGGCGTGGTAGATCGGATATCCCACCAGGGGCTGTTAGGTTGCTCCACCAGATTGGCGACGACCTCAAACCAGCGACTGCCGCCTGATGGCCACTCCTCTTCAGGTAGATCATCACGGAATGTAGTTGCCAGCAAATTAACCCAAAAGGTTTCGAACAAGGCAGCTGCAGCCGAATCCATGTGGGCCTGGTAGTCCCAGCCTTCAAGCAACCGTCGGGCTTCTTCCATGTCCGCATCGACAGGGACCTCCATCAGGATCGGCACCAGCACCTCAGCGTTGAGATCCATGTCATCCCCCTGGATTCTCTGCATATACTCGAGAGCGATCTGTCCAGGGGCATTTTCGATCAGATCGACGATCCGTTGGGCGCGATGCCCATGTGCATAGAAATTAAAGATTAAGTAAGGATAATTTTTATCTACCACTGCGTTGTTTGCAGTAACAATATAACCCTGTGAAGGATTGAGTGTGAACGGCAGCTCTTCAAATGGGATATATCCAGTCCATTCGTAATCATCCGTCCAACCCGGTACAGGCAAACTTCCATCCCCGTTTGCCCTAATGGGGATATTTCCCGGCATTTGGTAACCAATATTGCCATCCACATCCGCATAGAGCAGGTTCTGAGCTGGAGCAGCGAATTCGCGGGTGGCTTCACGAAACTCATCCCAATTTTCAGCCCGGTTGAATTGCCAAATTGCGTGAAAGATTCGGTTTGGTTCAAGCGCGGTCCATCGTACTGCTAAGGCGTAATGCTGCGGTAGATCGATGCCTACTGACTGATCGAAATCTTCAGCCACATAAGTGGTATCCGAGATGATCGGGCCATGTCGAGTGTAGCGAACGGTTATCTTCACCGGTTCTTCTCCTGCCACTTGGATGGTCTCTTCGACCAGATCCATGTTCACCCATTGCCCGTTCACTTCATATTGATTGGGGTTCTCAGGATTGATCTTCTCGATATACAGGTCCTGGACATCCGGACCGAGATTTGTAAAGCCCCATGCAATACGATCGTTGTGACCGATCACCACACCAGGTACACCAGCAAATGAAAAACCAGTCACCTCATAGGGACAGGATTCGCTCTTCTGAGTGCAGTGCAGCCCAACCTCATACCAGATGGCGGGCATCTGCGCTCCAAGGTGGGGATCATTGGCCAGGTAGGGCTTTCCGGTATCGGTCAGCTCCCCAGACACGGCCCAGCTGTTCGAGCCAATACCAACATATCTTGGTCCAATGACTTGATCCAAGCGATCAAAATCCGCTTTTAATTGATCTACCGCCGTTGCGATGGTGCCCAGGAAATCTCTGGAGCCTTCCCCCGCAGTCATCCCTGTACCAGCAGTCTTATTAACCTTGAAATCTGGAACGATCACCGGTTTATCATCTGGATAAGGTGGCACAACCTGAGCTATCTGTTCCGGAGTCAAGGTCTTAAGTAAGGTCGCCATGGAGAGCTCATCATCCATATTGCCACCCAGGTTATAGGCCATGACCTTACCCCAGGTAAGCGTATGCAGTGGCTGCCAGGGTTCTGGGATGTAATCAGGGTTGCTCAGCTTCAGGATGGTATATTCCAAACTGAGCTCTCCACCCGTATGTTCCTCCAGGTAAGCGTTTACCCCGTCCGCATAGGACTGCAAGATCTCCAGGCTGGTGTCGTCGATTGTTTGCAGTTCTTCTTGAGCAATGCGAGCAAACCCAAAGGTGCGCAAAATCTCGTCATTCTCTACTTGCGTTTCACCAAGCATTTCTGCCAAGCGACCCGAACCAATATGTCTCCAGAAGTCCATTTGCCAGAAGCGATCCTGGGCATGAACGTAACCTTGGGCATAGAACAGGTCGTGAGTGGTGTTAGCGTAAATCTGCGGGACCCCGAACGAGTCACGGTAGATATCCACTGGACCATCCAGCCCGGATAACTGGACATCACCCTCAGTTTGAGGAAAAGAACGAACCAAGTTATATGGAATCAAGACGACCAGGAGAACGCTCAATATCAGAATAATAAAGAGGAATCCCAGCAAGACTTTGCGAACGGTGCGAGACATGTAATCTCTCCTTCTCGAATTGCTTATCCCATAAATAATGAGTAATTTCTCTGATCCAACACTCAACCTGTGTTACCACACTGCGTTTATGTTCGATGTCATAATTCTTTTCAAATTGCAGACTAGCCCATATGCAAGCTCAATGCAGTCCCCTTCGACCATACTCAGACCAGGTCTTGTGCGTGTTGAGGTTAAAGTTGACGGGCGAAAGTCCCGCACATTAGCCAGGACAGGCTCTATCTGCTTTATCATCCACGTAATTATTTTCGAGGTGCGGTATTCAGGACAATTATGAGCCCTCAATCTCCTATAGCAACCACTAATGCAACCGCGTGACTCTGGCTGTGGCTCAGGCTGAGGGACCAGGTTTCCAGATCTAATCTTTCAGCCAGGCGGGAAGCCTGTCCATGCAGGAATAAGTTTGGCTGCTTCATAGGTCCGCGCAAGATTTCGATCTCCTGCCAGCCCACATCACCGATCCCAGTGCCCAAAGCCTTGGCAGTTGCTTCCTTAGCCGCGAAGCGTGCTGCCAGCGAGGCCACGTTATCACCCACTTCATCTAATTCACGATGGGTGAAGACACGCCCTAAGAAGCGTTCCCCGTGACGAAGGATAGCGTTATTAAAACGCTCGATCTCAATCAGATCAACGCCTGTTCTCAGGTTCATCAATCAGCTCAATCTTTTCTATAATCAATCTGCTCATGGCCCAGCAATACCTGCTCCCAGCCGATCAGATGACAAATATTTGCGCGCCGTTTCTAGAATATCATCTCTGCTCACCGCGCGCACCAGGTCTGGATAACGACGATAATAATCCAGACCGAGTTCATATCGCTCCAGATTCAGAATCGCAGATGCCATACCAGCATTAGATTCCAATGAAAGTGGTAGACGACCGATGAAATTCGATTGGCTGTCGGCCAATTCGTCAGCAGAAATAAGTTCGCTGGTGAAATGCTCAACTTCAGTGGTGACCAGTTCTAGAGTTTTCTCCACATTCTGTGGATCTACACCCGCTGAAACATACCAGGGACCCGGTCCCATGCCGCCTGAAAGGCTGCTGTAAGCATAATAGGCCAATCCGGCTTTCTCGCGCACAACCTCACCGATTCGACCCATCATGCCGAACACACCTAAGATGTTATTCCCTAAAGCAGCCGCCAGGAATTCCGGTGAACGCCGCTCCGGTCCAACGGCACCCAGGACCAGATCGGATTGGAATTTCCCGGGGATATCGTATTTGCGGGTTAGTGGTTCCGCGGGTTCCGGAATCAGAGGCAGTTCAAATGGGGCAGGCTGGTCTGAATTCTCCCACGTGCCCAATCGGTGTTCCATTTTTTCCGTCACCTGCTCCGGTTCGACAGCCCCCACTACCGCGATCACCATTCCCCGGGGCCCGTAAAATTTGCGCTGAAAATCAACCAGGTCGTCCCGGGTGATGGTCTGAATAGTTTCAGGGAATCCATCTTCAGGCCGCGCATAGGGATGCCCGTCATAAATGATCTGATCGAAGGTTCGGTTGGCCATTTCCCGTGTATCTTGAGCACGGATCGCCAGGCTGGTCAAAATTTGAGCGCGCAGGAGCTCGACCTGGTCAGCCGGGAAAACAGGATGGCGCAGGGACTCGGCCAACAGGTCAAGCACCAAATCCAGGTCTTCAGCCAATGCTTTGCTCCCAAAACCAGTGGTGTGGGTGCCGCCATTGATGTGCAGGTTGGCGCCAGCCGATTCGAGAGCATCATAAATCTCATGAAATGAATATTTATTGGTGCCGCGCATCAAAGCGCCAGCTGTAAAATCCGCTAGGCCCAGCTTCTCGTCTTCATCAAAGAGCCCCCCAGCCATGAGATAGCCGCTAACCACTACCGATTGGGTGTGGAAATTCGAACGCACATATAATACGATGCCATTGGATAGCTCTGTGCGCATAATATTGTCAGGACCGGGCAATGAGAGGTGGTGTGCTTCAGAAATTTCAGCCATCACGCTGGCACCTCCTGTCCTTCAAGCGGGCGATAAACGCCAAGCACCCGTTTGTCAACACGTAAATACTTCTGAGCGATATTCTGTACCTCCCCAGGCGTAACAGCTGCTAAACGGTCCAGGTAGTTTAGGAACCATTCATACGATGCGAACATCTCCGCATAACCCATCCAGAAAGCTTGGTTGGTAATGCTCTCACTTCCATACGCGAACAAAGCTCGGGCTTGCTTTACAGCCCGATCCACTTGCTCTTTTGTGGGCGGCTCGTCTTGCAAGCGCTTGATTTCATCATCGATAGCAGCCACAACTTTTTCAGCGCTGCTCTGGGGATGAACAGTGGCAACGATAGTGTGTAAAAAAGGGTCGATAGTGGCAGTCAAGCCTCCATGAACGCTGACCGCAAGTTCTCGTTCGACCAATGCCTGGTATAGACGCGAGGTCTTATTAGATATCCCTCCACCGAACAGATTCAAACTGCTGGCACCTGTAAGCAAGCTATCGGTCACCAGGTACGGGAAAAAGTCGGCTTGGTTGCCAGCAGGAGCGTGGTAAGCGGCCTGCACATACGTGGTCTCGCCAGGACCAACCACGCTCAGGTTTTTCTCTCCCGATTGCACTGGCTCATCACGCACCTGCAAAACGGGTGATGCTCCATCTGGTAATTGCTCGTAAAGCGCCCGAATGCGATCAAGCATTTCCTCGGTCTGAAAATCCCCCGCAACGGTCAATACCGCATTGCCAGGCACATAGTATGCCCGGTAATGTTCGAAGAGATCGTCTCGCTGGATAGTCTGCAAATCGACTAAATCGCCGATCACCTCATGGTGGTAAGAATGGACGCGGAAGGCAGCTGCCTGTACTTCTTCAGATAGCAAGAACATGGGTTCATTCTCATTCCCTTGACGTTCAGAGATGATAACCGTCCGTTCTGATTCAACATCTGCCGATGTAAATATACTGTTGAACATGCGATCTGCTTCTAGTTCTAGTGCCAGGTCTATCTTATCGGCGGGCAGTGTCTCAAAGTAAGTCGTCCAATCCAGAAAAGTCAGCGCATTGCGGTAGCCGCCTTCTCTGGCTACGGCTTTGTCAAGAACTTCAGCTGGAAACCGTTCAGTCCCTTTAAATTGCATGTGTTCAGTCCAGTGGGATATGCCAGTGGATCCCGGGAGCTCATTGCGCGAACCGACCCGGTACCAAAGCCAGAGGCTGGTGATCGGCGCGGTATGTATCTCTTTGAGCAGGACCGTCAAGCCGTTCGTTAATTGATGCTTCGAAAATGAATTATCCATGTAGCATTTGCCATCCAAGAAGAATTAAATCAACCAACTATAGCATAAGCGTACCATTTGGGCAACAGACCTGATAACATCAAATCCACTGCATTTGGAAATTTTTGCTTAATTCCCAAAAATGATCGATATTGACACTCGGCTCTTATTGTGCTATAAATTTTTTTGTGGAGGCACTGATCCACAGACTTGATTTGGTCGCACGATCTCCATTCGAGATGAGTCTGTGAGGAGCTAATTGCGAAACCGGCCACGGGGTGGGATTCTAAATGAACCCCTGGAACTTGATATAAGAAAATGCAATTTGGCTCGGGTATTTACCGGGAATGAGCCAGAGAGATTCCTTTACACGACATATTGTGTAAACGGGTACGCCCAATTGAGCACTAATGTCTATTGCAATTTCAAATAAACGGATAGGATCTCTATATCCAGCAAAATGAACGAATATATGGCGATCCGTTTTCGACATAGCAAGGTGAAGAACACCTTTCAATTTTGTTAGGCATATTTTTTGCAACTAAAGCTAGAGGACATATAGATCAAATCGTATCTGAATGAGCATATCCGAAAATTAAAACTATGAAAGAATGACTTTTCAAATTACTAGTGGAGGCAATAAAATGCAACGCACAGTAACCATAATTATCTTGCTGGCTATCCTGACCGGAATGATTGCTATGCCTGTTGGAGCCCAAACTGCCGTTGAAAGCAGCTCGGGAGATCAGAACGTCAAGACTTTTTTGCCGATACTGATGCAGGATACAGCGGTACTTCAACCCGAAAGCGTCTCGATTGATCTGATCGTTGAGACAGATGGATCGACTGAAGCGGTGACCGAGCACGTGCAAGCACTGGGTGGAAAGGTCAATTTTGCCTACAATAACGTACCTTTGGTTGCCGTCACCGTTCCCCAAGGGAAAGTTAGCAGCCTGGTTGCCAGCCCCAACATATACAGAAGTTACACAGACCGGCTGATGTATCTGACTGTTGAATCCGGACCAAAGGTTGATAACGAACTGCTCTCGTATGTTGCCGAGGCATCTCCAGAGGTCAGAACGGAATCTATCGATCCTGCGGTCGTAGATTTTGAGGCTCTGCCGGAGGGTTATGCTAACTATCTCTTTACAGGTGCTCCTTTGATCTGGGATGAGACCGATTTTGGTGAAGGCACGGTGGTTGCTGTGGTCGATACAGGCACAGCGCCAAACGTTTGCTTGAACCACGCGGTCATCGGCGCCCCCGGATACCCGGATGGCTATAACGCCACGAATGATGGCGTATCCGCCACATCTACAGAAAATCACTGGCACGGCACACATGTGGCTGGCGTGATTGCATCTTCCTGCGCGTTGAACTTCTTTGGCGCTGAGAGCGATCCACTTTATCAAGCCATTTCCACCTATCTGCCTTGGGAACCTGATTTCGTTCCAGTATTCGGACAAGCACCGGGAGCTGATATCTATCCGGTCAAGGTATTTGATACCAATGCGGGTGGGACACCAACTTCCGTCATCCTGGATGGCTTGGACCATATACTCGACCTGAAACGAAATGGCCTCCTTGATATCGATATAGTCAATATGAGTCTTGGCGGAGAAACATTCGCCGATGGAAGAGATACATTTGATATGTTCCTGCTGGAGTTCCGCAAGGAGAATATTCTGGTAGTAACTTCAGCGAGCAATGAGGGACCCACCCAGAATAGCCTTGGCTCACCAGCCACTTCTTTCCTTTCCATCGCGGTCGGATCGCTGGATTATCCCGCCTCCTCGCGGGTACTTTTCGAATATCTGGGATTGACAGTCTGGCCCGGCGAGCCAGGACAAGGGATGGTAATGCGTCCAACGGATGAGGTGCGAGTGGCAAACCATTCTAGCCGCGGACCGATGAGCGATGGTCGCTTTGGTCCGGATCTGACTGCACTCGGGATGTGGAACTTCGCAACCGGCCCAAATAACGAGCTTCGCTGGGCAGGAGGAACCTCGTTCGCATCGCCTGGAGTCGCGGGAGCTGCAGCGCTGCTCAATTCCTACTATGAGAATCGCTACCATCGCGATACCCCCGGCTGGCGTTGGAGAAACTCTTTGTTCGTCGGAGCAAACCCGGACGTGGTTGACCCCCTTTGGCAGGACATGAATACAATGGGATATGGCGCCTTGGATGTGGTTGCCGCCTTGGAAGCATTGCAGGACAGGTCGACCGGCTTTTTGGAATACCCGGTCAGCCCAGGAAAACTTGAACCGAATATACTCGGCAATCCAGTAGATGGCGATCTCGAGGTCTACCAAAGCCCAATGGTCACGCTCAACCCGAGCGAAACATTCGATGCTGTCTTCGAAATTGCTCAATCCACAGACAAAGTGACTCTTGAATTCTTTGAAATCCAAGCACCTGACAATTCGGCGTATGCCTACTGGCCCAATGCACTCGAAGTCCATGTGCAAAGCGCCAAGCGGACAGCATTTTCTCATCCAGTCAATATTCTTTGGTATCCCTACTTCGATGGAGATTCGTTCTCTGTAGTAATCGAGGATGGTCCTTGGACAGTGGCGGGGACAACTTGGGATTACCTCCCGATGGAACCTGGATTGATGAAGGTCACTTTAGCAGGTGACTTCTCAAATGAATCTCCAGTCAGCTTCAAGATGCGTGTGATCCGTGAGAACTCTGGCATCCAGCGAGGCTTGCAAGTCGCTAGGGGCAAAATCAACATGGGAGATTCCATTTCTATCCCGGTCGAAATCAAACCTGGGGTCAGCTTGGCGACATTTGACCTGTTGTGGCAGCGCGACTGGCAGAAATTCCCCACCAGCAACATCGATATGTTCATCTACGATCCTGATTCCAACCTGGTCTCGCAGGATGGCGCAACAGGTAACTCTCCTGAGCGAGCGCTCATAGAAGATCCGGTACCCGGTACCTGGCTAGTGCAAATCGAAGGAACTGAGATGTATTTCGAGGATAACTTCACACTAATGTTGAAGTTAGAATAGAAGATATATTGTCAGCAAATTTCAAGGGAGAGGCCAAAGCCTCTCCCTTATTTTGTTATAATCACGCCGCGGTTATTTACTGATCTCTTAAGATTGCAACCCAATTGCCATGATTCCTCTATCTTTGACCATCTCCGGCTTTCTCTCCTACCGCGATCCGGCCGAATTGGATTTCACTGGTTTCGATCTGGCCTGCATTGCTGGATCGAATGGTGCAGGAAAATCGTCTCTGCTTGATGCCATCACCTGGACTCTTTTCGGACATGCCCGCAAACGAGATGATGCCCTGATCAATTCCAACTCGGATCGCGCTCAGGTCAGCATGATCTTTGCCTACGAGAGTAATGTCTACCGGGTACTGCGATCCAAGCCGCGCAACAAGACCACCCAGTTAGAATTCCACATTTTTCAGGGATCATCCGCTGGAAATCCCAATCAATCAAATCTACCTGATCTGGAGACTGGTTCCTGGAAGCCACTCACGGAGCGAACCCTGCGCGATACAGATGCTCGTATCCAGGAAACTCTGCGCATGGACTACGAGACCTTTGTCAACGCATCATTCTTCTTACAGGGTAAGGCGGACCAGTTTACCCAGCAGCGCCCGGGTGATCGCAAACGTATCCTGGCTAGCATCCTGGGCTTGGAAACCTGGGAAAAATATCGCCAGCGGGCGGGTGATCGGCGGAGAGAAGTCGAGAGCGAGATTCATGGTCTGGAAGGTCGCCTGGAGGAGATCGCAGCTGAATTGGCCGAGGGTAAAACCAGAAAAGATCGCCTGAAAGCTTTACAGGCTGAACTCGAAAAGCTCAGCCAAACTAGAGCCGCCCAGGAAACAGCTCTTGAAAACATTCGCAAGGTCATTGCAACTCTGACAGAGCAAGAGAAACTGGTCGAGATCTTGGCCCGCCAATTCGATGATGCCAGCCAGAACCTGGATGAAATGAAAGAACGTTTGAAAGCTCGCCAGGATGAACGGGAATCTTTCAGCGAATATCTTGGGCGTTCCCAAGACATCGAAACCTCTTATAATGCATTGCTGGTTGCACGAGAAAGTCTTGACCGCTGGGAGGAAGTGGCGGCACGTTTCAGGGAACATGAGAAACGCCGCCAAGGACCGCTGGATGAGATCAATGCTGCCCGGGCTAGGCTGCTCCAAGAGAGAGATACCCTGCAGGTTCAGCAGACAGATATCTTTGCAACACAAGATCAAATTGTGGCGCTCGAAGCAGATCTGAGCACAACCGAGAGTCACATCAAGCAAGCTGAGAATAAAGTCATCCGTCGAGATCAGTTTTACGAAGAACTGAGATCTGCCCAGCAAGACCAGGCCGAAGCCCAGGCCGAAAATCCACGCCTCAAAGCGGAGATGGATGAGCTGAAAGAACGCATTGACCTGCTGACCGAGACTGAAGGCGCCGCCTGCCCTTTATGCGGACAACCATTAAACCAGAGCGATCGCCGGGCGCTGATCGAGCGTCTGAATCAAGAGGGAAAGGAAAAGGGTGACAAATATCGGCTCAACCAAACAACTTTAAATAAAGCTGATGAATTGGTTAGAGAAATCGAGAACCAGATCGCCTCTTTATCTGATTCAGAAACAGAGCTGCGTAGCCAGGAGAAAATTTTCACCCAACTTTCGAGCCGGCTTGAGACGGCAAAATCGCAGACAGAGGACTGGGAAAAAAACTACAGTCCCAGATTAGCAGAGATCGTCACTCTTCTCGAACAGGAATCTTTCGCAGCTGAAGCTCATCAGCGCCTTTCAGAGGTCAATGAAGAATTAAAATCGATCGGCTATGATGCTGCTGCGCATGACGCCGAACGGCTCATCGTCAGCCAGGGACGTGAAGTGGAAGGTGAGATGCGCACTCTGGAGAACGCGCGCGCTGCAATCGCTCCAGTGGAGCGCGAGATAGCCGACCTCGAATCCCAGATAGCTGAGCGAGAAGTTGAAATAACTCGCAAGCAGGAAGAACACCTCGCGGCAGCGCGTGCCTTGGAGGAGGCACGCCAGCAGGCCCCAGATCAAGATGCCGCTGAAGGTCTCTTGCTCAGCATGCAGGAGCAAGAGAACCGGCTGCGCATGGAAGTCGGCGCTGCCAAGCAGAAAGTCCTTGTGCTTGATGATTTGAAATCCAGGGCCGCTAGCTTGGATGTGGAGCGAAACGAGCTGACAAATCAGGTCGCCTGGTATAAACAATTGGAGCGTGCCTTCGGAAAAGATGGCGTCCCGGCCCTGCTTATCGAACAAGCTCTTCCCCAGATCGAAGCCAAAGCAAATGAGATCCTCGACCGGTTAACGATGGGTGAAATGTCCGTTCGCTTCATAACCCAGGCCGCCTACAAGGATACTCGTCGCGAAGATTTGCGAGAAACGCTCGAAATACAGATCAGCGATAATGCTGGGAAGCGCGATTACGAGATGTTCAGTGGAGGGGAAGCTTTTCGGGTCAATTTTGCCATCCGCTTGGCGCTCTCTGAAGTGTTGTCCCAGCGAGCAGGCGCTCGCCTGCAAACATTGGTCATCGATGAGGGCTTTGGCAGCCAGGATGCACAAGGCCGCCAGCGCCTGGTGGAAGCCATCAACCTGGTTCGCCAGGATTTTGCCAAGATTCTGGTCATCACCCATATTGATGAGTTAAAAGATGCCTTTCCCACCCGCATCGAAGTAGAAAAAACCGATCGCGGCTCAACATTGAGCATGGTGTGATCTCGTACCACAAAATTTTAATAGCAATTCTTATTGATTCTAGGAAATGAAACTTGCAACCTGAATTCATTTATCTTGTTTTGGCGACAATTATTCTCGTCCTGGGAATGATAATCGTGCGCTGGATTCACAGCCAGTACGGCCTCGATATCAGCATCCCACCCAGCTCACCAACTCCAGAGGAGGTACAGCCGCTGATCTCGGTCATCGTCCCAGCGCGCAACGAAGCGCGCAATATTCGTCGCAGTATCGAGGCGCTGGCTGCCCAGTCTTATCAAAATCTCGAATTGATCGTCGTCGATGATGGCTCCACGGACGCCACTCCCCAGATATTAAAGCAGCTCCAGGAAGCACCCAAAGCAGATTCTTCCCCGGAGATTACCATTATCAACGGAGCCGCTTTACCACCCGGCTGGGCAGGTAAACCCCACGCTCTGCATCAAGGTTTTCAGGCCTCCCAGGGGGAATGGCTGTGTTTTGTCGATGCCGATACATTCGCCAACCCAGACTTAATCGCCTCCACCTACCAGGCTGCTACAAACCTGGGAGCGGACATGCTCACCATCCTGACTGACCAGGAGTTGGGCAGCTTTTGGGAAAAAGTGATCATGCCATTGGTATTTACCGCTCTCTCGGTAGGTTTTCCCGCCCGGCGGGTCAACGACCCTCAGAAGGCAGACGCGATTGCCAACGGGCAGTTTATCCTCATCCGGCGCCAGGTTTACCAGGCGGTGGGCGGGCACGCAGCCGTTCGTGATCAGATCGCCGAGGACAAAGCCTTGGCTGTGTTAGTCAAAGGGAGCGGCTTCCATTTGGTCCTGGGTGATGGCCGTGAGCTGGTTCGCACCCGCATGTATACCTCCCTGCCTGAAATATGGGAAGGATGGGTGAAAAACATCTATTTGGGCATGCAGGACCGCCCGTGGTTGCTGCTCTTGGGTGCGATCACCGGATTTGTTGCTGCCCTGGTCTTACCTTTGTGGACGATCCTCAGCCTGGCCTGGGTGGCGCAGGGTGGGGGATGGATCGCAGCCCTCGTGGCGGCCGAATCCTTAATTCTATGGGGCTACCTGCTTTACAACCGCAACCAGGTAAATCAAGCTATGCATATCTCGTTCGGGTATGGCTTGACGCTGCCCTTAGGAGCCCTGATCTTCACCGCCATGATGGTCACCTCGGCTTACAACGTGTATTCCGGAAGAGGGGTCACCTGGAGAGGGCGCAGGTACACCTGATATCTCTATAATTTGCTACCTCGTATCGCGCAGACCTTCTGATAGCATCTGCAAATTTTCATCCAAGGGAACCAACCTCATCATCAATTCTAGATCAAGAGAAGCAAATTTTGGTTTCCTCGATTAATTTAGGCATTGTTCAATGGGGACAATTGATCAGATGCATTGATATTTGACGGAATTCAGAATATTTGTACAATTTTTATTATTGAGGCATAATTACAAAGTAAATCCCATAAAATCCTTGCCCTGGAGCGAAACATGACATTTGAAACCACCCAAAGTTGGATCAACAGCAATCCAATAATCGTAGTGCCATTGATGTTATTGATCGCATTCCTGTTGTATAGAATAACCCGCTTCTTGCTTGCTCGTGGTGCTTTTTTTATCGCTTTACGCACAGAAACAGTATATGATGATTTAATCGTCGACCATCTTCAACCCTTCAGATTTGCCTGGCTGTTACCGCTGCTTCTGATCTACTATTTTTCCGTTAACTTTGCCCCAGAATACACCTTTGTTGAGACAACATCCCTGATATTGATTATCTGGTTTTCGGCAGATTTCCTCATCGCCATCCTGAGCGGGATGAATGATGTATATAAACATAACCCTAGATACCAAGGCGTTAGCGTGGCCGGATACATCGGAATCCTGAAGGTTTCAGTTGTTGTTGGCGCCATTGTACTGACGATATCTTCCCTTTTTGAAGTTGAACCCTTAGCTTTGCTTGGTGGGTTGGGGGCATGGTTGGCGGTGCTTCTGCTGATATTCAGGGACACAATTTTATCTTTTTTAGCCAGCATCCAGATATCCACCCAGCAGCTGATCAAGGAAGGGGATGAAGTTACAATTCCCGCTTTTGGTGCTAGCGGTTTTGTCACCGATATCGATCTGCAGACCATCACCATTCAAAATTACAGCAATACAGTCACTACCATTCCAACCTCCAAGATTACTGAAGTCGGCTTCGAAAATTTGCGCACAGTACTCGAAAGCGGCAACCGGCGAATTAAACATGCCATATTTCTGGATGCGGACACGATCAAGTTTGTAGATAAGGATTTTGTGGAAAAGTTAAGCGGGATCGATTTCATCAACGAGTACATTGATGTGAGTAACAGGGATGAATCCATGTCGACTACCAACCTGGAGCTTTTTATCCAATATGCAACTGGGTATCTGAAAAACAAAAAAGAAATCAGATTAAAGCGCTTTCCTTTTATGATTCGAATATTAGAAGCTACAACAGGAAACGGGACACCGCTTGAGTTTTATATGTATGTGAAAGCCAAAGGTATCGTTATATTCGAGCAGCTGAGAACCGAAATTTTCATGCATTTGTTGGCTGTGATGCCTTATTTTGACCTGAAGGTTTTCCAACAGGAGTACCGAGAATAAATCATCTACAAAAAAATGCGATCTGAATTTCTGGCTAAGGATAAACGCATGTTCAAAAATATGAAAATCGGCACGAAAATCCTGATCGCCTTCACCCTCGTGGCTATCGTGGCGGTAAGCCTGGTTGGTTTCTTTGCCTTTACCACCGGCAGCAGCGCCCTGGAAGAAGAATCATTTAATAAGCTCACAGCGGTGCGGGAGATGAAAGCCAGCCAGATCGAAGACTACTTTCAGCTGATCGAAAACCAGGTAATCACCTTGTCTCAAGACCGCATGATCATTGAGGCCATGCGAGATTTGGATGATGGAATACATGCCATTGAAGGCGATCTTGGCATTACCGAGACCGAGATGCAAGAGATTGATGCCAGGTTGAGGGAATATTACGAAGAGGAGTTCCTGCCTAGATTGACACCCAATTTGCTTGAAGATGTTTCGGTAGAGGATTTTTGGCCGGAAGATGGCAAGACTCGTGTACTACAAGATCTATATTTATCCTCCAATCCCTTCGAAGTTGGCTCCAAACATTTACTCGATAACTCAGGTGATGGCAGCAGCTACAGCCAGGCCCACGAGACATACCATCCAATAATCAGGGATTATCTGGAGAAGTTTGGTTACTATGACATTTTCCTGGTGGATGTCGATAGTGGTGGGCATATTGCCTATTCGGTGTTTAAAGAAGTGGATTTCGGGACCTCCTTGTTAACTGGTCCGTATGCAGACACCAATTTTGCTGAAGCTTACAATGCGGCTAGGGTTGCAGATAACAAAGACTTTGTAATATGGGTTGATTTTGAACCCTACCCGCCATCATACAACGCTCCGGCTGCCTTCATCGCCTCCCCCATATTCGACGGCGAAGAAAAAATTGGTGTGCTGGTATTCCAATTTCCAATCGACCGCATCAACGCTATCATGACCAGCAATCAGGACTGGTCTTCTGTTGGCTTAGGTGAGAGCGGAGAGACTTATATCGTTGGCAACGATTTCTTACTTCGCAACCAATCCCGGTTCTTGATCGAAGACAGTGAAAATTATTTCCTGCTGATTGAGGAAATCGGTACTCCGCAGGAAACTATCGCCCAGATCAGGAATTTCAACAGCACGATTGGTTTACAGGAAGTCAAGACTGACGGCACAAAGGCAGCCTTAAGTGGTTTATCAGGTGCTGCTATCTTCCCGGATTATCGCGGGGTCCCAGTTCTATCCTCGTACAAGCCACTGGATATCCGGGGTGTAAACTGGGCCATCATGAGCGAGATCGACCAGGAGGAAGCCTTTGCCCCCATACGGTCGCTGGGTACCAGAACCCTGGTCGGGGTGCTGGTCCTGATCGCGGCTATTGTCATCCTGGCGATAGCTTTTTCGCGGACGATAACGAGACCATTAAATGAGCTTACGCAAACCGCGGACGAGCTGGCTAATGGTAATTTGGATGTCGAGGTTGCATTCACCGATCAAAGAGACGAAATCGGAACCCTGGCTTCCAGCTTTGACACCATGCGCGTATCGATGAAAGGGCTTATCGGCAACCTGGAAGACATCAACCAGAATCTGGAAAATCTGGTTGATGAGCGCACAAAAGAATTAGAACTGGCCACTGAGCGTGTGCGAACAATCGTCGAAATTGCACCAGATGCTGTCATCACCATCGATGAGGGACAAACAATAACATTGTTTAACCCGAAAGCAGAAGATATCTTCGGATATTCAGCAGATGAAGTCTTAGGGCAACCCCTGACGATGTTAATGCCAGAAAAATCCCGGGGCATTCATGGGAGCGAAGTGGGTAAATTTGGACAAGAATCGCTCTCATCTCGAGGTATGGATAACCGACGTGAAATTATAGGACAGCGGAAGGATGGGTCTACTTTCCCAGCAGAGGCCGGCATATCCAAGATGAAGATCAATGGCCAGCAGTATTTCACAACCTTCTTCAGGGATATCACCGATCGAAAGGAAATGGAAGCGAGAATTCTCGAGCAAAATAAGGAACTGGAGCTTTCCGAGCGTAAATCGACCTCGATCATCGAATCAGCTGGTGAAGGCATCGTTGTGATTGATCAAAATTCAACCGTAATCCTCTGGAATGAGACAGCTGAGAGAATGTTTGGGTATACAAAAGAGGAAATGGTCGGTGATTCCTTAACACACATCGTACCTGAGCAGTATCTAACCCATCACGACACGGCCATGAAACAAGCTACTCAAACAGGGGAATTAGCTCATCCTGGTGTAACCCATGAAGTTTCCGGCCGCAGAAAAGACGATACGGAATTCCCCATGGAGTTGACCGTATCTCAATGGACGATTTCTGGTGAAACTTATTACAGCGGGATATTGCGTGATATCACTGAGCGCAAAGAAGCTGAAGAAATCATACGCGAAAACGAAGCCCGCTTTCGCAGTCTATTCGAAGATTCTCCGATTTCCCTTTGGGAGGAAGATTTCTCCAAATTAAAGGTCTTTATCGATGATCTGCTCGATTCGGGCATATCTGATCTGCGAGGGCATTTCGAAAACAATCCAGGTGATCTGGATAAATGCGCTTCCCTGATTAAGGTTTTAAATGTCAATCAAACCACGCTCGATCTATATCAGGCTGAGAGCAAGGAGCAACTGCTTGGCAGCCTGGATAAGATCTTTACCGACGAGTCAGCCGATACTTTTATAGATGAACTGGTTACATTGGCAGGTGGCAAAACCTGGTTTGAGGGGGAGATCATCAATCGCAAGCTGGATGGAACTAAATTTGATTGTATTTTAGGTATCTCTATTGCCCCGGGTTCGGAGCAATCCTGGAAGAAGGCATTCATTTCCATCATCGATATAACCGAACGGAAAGAATTGGAAAGACAGCTCGAGATCGCCAACGAGCGCATGTCAGAAGAGCTGAATTTTGCGCGTGATATCCAGATGGGGCTGCTGCCGCTAATTTTCCCGGCTTTCCCAACCCGAATGGAGTTTAATATTTACGCTTCTCTAATCCCGGCTCGTGAGGTGGGAGGCGATTTTTATGATTTCTATTTCATTGATGAGCACCACCTTTGCTTTGTTGTGGGTGATGTCTCTGGTAAAGGCGCACCTGGGGCTTTATTGATGGCGGTATCCAAAACGCTGATTAAATCCAGAGCGATGGATGATTTTGAACCATCCGGTATTCTGACGCATGTTAATACCGAGCTGAGCCAGAATAACGATTCGGCGATGTTCGTCACCGTGTTCTTGGGCATTATGGATATTCGCACAGGGAAGATCGAGTATACTAACGCCGGTCACAATCCACCCTATATCAGGAGAAAAGACAATTCCGTTGAGAAACTGGATGCCTTCCATGGTCCGGTGATCGGCGCATTACCCAGTCTGCACTATAAGGAAGATGCGGTTGTCCTGGAGCGGGATGACATGATTGTGGTCTATTCGGACGGTATTACTGAGTCAATGAACCTCGAAGATGAGCTTTATTCAGATGCGCGCCTCGAGAAATTCCTGGCCGCTGATAACCTGAACACCCCACAAAAATTGACGGATCTAGTTGTCCGAGATGTCAAACGGCATGAAGGAGATGCAGAACAGGCAGATGATATCACCATCCTGGCACTGAAATTCACCGGCTATAGCGATATCGAGGAGACTGGCCGGCTGGACATAAAAATCAAGAACCAGATCACAGAGCTGGCTGTTGTTGAAGAGAAGTTCGAAGCTTTCTGCCAAGAACATAGTATTCCTGATTTAGCCCGTCAACAGGTCAGCATGGTCTTGGATGAAATGCTAAATAATGTGGTCAACTATGCCTACCGGGATGAGGATGAGCATATCATCGATGTGGAATTTGTGTTGTCTGGGACCCGCCTGGTGATCACTATGCGGGATGATGGCGTACCGTTTAACCCATTTGCGCTTGATCCACCCAATATTGCGCTATCACTCGATGAAAGCGAAGTTGGCGGCCTGGGTATATACCTTGTGCGTAGCACCATGGATGAGTATATGTACAACCGGCATATTGGTCGCAATGTAGTAACACTCGTTAAACTAATCGAAAAAGAATAAACAAAATTAGAAGGAGCAAAATATGATTGATATATCCTCACGAGACGAAAATGGTGTTGAGGTTGTTGAAGTTGAAGGCAAATTGAATACCGGTGCCAGCCCTGATCTGGATAAATACCTCACAGCTCTCATTGAAGATGGCACTACAAAAATTCTCCTGAACCTGGAGTATTTGGACTTTATCGCCAGCACCGGTTTGCGCGTTATTTTAGCAACGGGCAAAAAGCTGGTTGGTGTTGGCGGCAAATTGGTCATCTGTAGTCCAAATCTGATGGTGACGGATGTATTAAAAATGTCGGGCTTCAGCCAAATGTTTGAGGTTTTCGATTCGGAGGATGAAGCCCTTAAGAGTTATTAATAGTTTTATTAGCATATCCTGAATAAACAGCACCAGGTCGAATTTGATTGACCAGGTGCAAATGTGTCCCTGCGATAATTTGTTTTAGGTTTAAAGACAGTCGGTTATTAATAATGCTCTCTAACCATCCGTGATGTTTATTGTCTCTAATTCAATATCTTCAAAATGAACCGGCGGCAGATCAATAATCCCCGTTATCTTGACCCGGCATAAGTAATCTCTAATTCCATATATAGAACCTGCATCATCTGGATTCTCGACAATCCTACCCTTTAAAGTAGCGATAGGTCTCCGCTCATCAATTGCTAAGTGATCAATTTGAATTTTTACTTGGTTCTCTTCCAATTTGACAGCAGTCATTTCATACATACTGGTGTCAAGGTTGCGCAATTCAATTTGATCGCCGACATAAAAGGTTGATTGATTCTCTGTTGGGCTCACTTGAACTTGTTTTAAATCTACAAATTGCACAATCAATCCTCTGGCAGACTATCTTTTGATTTCTCAGAATATATCCTCTATTTACTTCTCCTTGTGGTAATCCCATTCAAATTACTAAAAATATTTCCCGAAAGTATTACCCGCAAATATCAGTCGACGCAGAACCGCTACGCCGGTGTCATTTTTTCGAGTTTGCCTGCAAGCGCCGTGTTCACATTCATATTTTTAATCATGAAATTTTATATTCGCGTATAGTATCTTTATGGAAAAAAGGGGTTACCTGGAGATGGCGTACCTACCGATAGTCTCGATTTGAGTATGCAGGAAAGGAACATTGTGACATACTGATATGTGACAAAAGTCACATGCTGTTAGGTATTTCTTTGATAGCATTGGATGTGGTTAGGCGCATCAAAAGATTCGCCAGGTGAGACAAATGAAAATTGCCTTGATCGCAGGTATTGCAGTTCTCGTGGTTGTAATTGGGGTGGGCATGTATGTTTCGGATTTCACTGCCTACCTAGGGAGTAATCCTGTCACATGCAATAATTGCCATGTAATGGATGCTGTATATGAGGGCTGGTACCACGGATCGCATCAGAACTGGGCGAAATGCGCCGACTGTCACACCCCTCATCCCTTTATTCCAAAATACATCACCAAAGCGATTTCAGGCTACAACCATGTCTCCGCTTTCGTCCTGGGAGATATCCCGGTTGCCATTCGCGCCAAAGAAACTTCAAAGGAAGTTATCCAAGAGAACTGCATCCATTGTCACACGGATACCATCGAAAACACGTTCGAAGGCATGATGGATTCCGATCGTTATTGCTTTGATTGTCACCGTCACGTTGCTCATGGAGAGCGGGGAATTTCGCTCTTACCCTATCAGGATAGATAAGGAGGTAGGTAGATGAAATCATCAACCACGCTGATCATCCTCATTGGCATTATAGTGGTGCTGGCTGTAGGCATTATTGCACTGCTGCTGTTTATCAACAACCTACCCGATGTCAATCGCGGTCTCACGCCTTTGGTCGAAATCGCTCCAATGGAAGCTGACTCAGAGAAGTGGAGCGTGAACTACCCCAATCAAGCCTCGACTTTGGCGAAAACC
>JBFFIU010000021.1:0-20775 GCA_041556275.1 Anaerolineales bacterium
GAAAAGGTCGTATGCTTCCTGTGGGCTGATTATTTCCATGGGCATTCCAAAAGAGCGGGCCATACCAACCACACGCTTGATGTCTTCCATGCGTTCCGGAGATGAGGCCAGGCGTATCCCGCCCACCTCACGCCAACCAGGATCAATACCAGTTTCATCTTTGAGCCGGCGATAAAGATCAGTGCTGTAATACATCATACGAGTTAAGTTAGCATCTGAACGTAATTGACCGACCAATCCAGCTGAATGCCAAGTTGAACCTGCGGTTAGTTCGTGACGTTCGAGTAACACAACATCGGTCCATCCCATTTGGGTCAAATGGTAAGCAATGCTGCACCCCCCAACACCACCCCCAATGATCACCACTTGAGCCTGTGATGGAAAATCAGCCATCAAAATTGTTCTCCTTTATTGTTTTCCTAGACAATTAGATCTTGATTTGACGTTTCCTGGGAGAGTTGGTCTCCCCCTAATCTTAGAGAAATAAATGCTAGTCGTAGTTCAACTTATTGCAAACATATTTGACCATCCGGCTGCGTATATCTTTGAAACTAAGGTATTGTCTGCCATACAGACTCTGGACGAGCCATCTCAGAGACGATATCAAAAGATGAGATCACACCTAATGGTAATGAATCTGGATGGTCCTTATCTATCACCAAAATTCTGTGGTGGTGATAATTAATCATCATTTGGGCGGCTTCTTGGAGAGAGGCATCCATGCCAATTTTAAGGGGATCATGCATCGCGTCTGTGACCAAATATGAATCTGGGATGTTTTCCAAATCACAACAGGCGAGTAAATCGAGACCGCTAAATATACCAAGCGGTTTTCCGTGGGCATCCGCAACCACAACCGAACGCCATCCTGAATCTTTCATCGCTCTGGCCACAGCTGTTATGGGGGTCTTATCTCTACACACCAGATATGCATCGGACATGACATCGCTCACCTTCTCACGTTTCAGCGGGGCCATAGTAGCCAATTCCGAAATAAAATCCGATACGGAGATCACCCCCACAGGTGAGTCGTTTTCAACTACTAGAAGGCGTCTGATTTCATCCCTCCGCATCCGCATTGCAGCTTCATCGGCTTTCGTATTAGATTCGACCGATTCAACCGGGGAAGACATTAGCTCTCCAGCCGTCATGGAACGCATAATCTTGAGACCCTCTGGATCGCCAGAAAGCCATTCTCCTGCCATCAAATCATAATCAGTGATCACGCCCAGGGGAAATTCATCATTTTCTGAAACAAACAAGCTGTGCACATGGTGATGTGCCAATAACTTGGCAACTTGACCCAAATATATATCTGGACGACAGCGAATTATCCCCTTGTGCATAAGATCGCGAACCAATTTGCCCACAATCTCACCTCCTTTTGGAGATCTGATTTCAATATTTACCACAAGGATCCGGTATTAACCCTTTCTACAACTCATCTGCGATGAGCGATAATCCTCATTCAACTTCATCAACTTCTTTATACCATTTCACCCGGTCGCCGACCCTGTCACGTAATCTCCATCCTCTCGATTTTGGTTCAGCTTCTATTCGAGCCTTGGCAGTTTCAACCTGAGTCACAATTTGTGTTTGCTGTTCGCCCTCTATTTGAGAATATCGTCCAGCCATTTGTTTAACTTTATCTAAATTCATCGTCGTGGTGCGCCAAAGCCCCCAATCCCGGGCCAGCAATTGAGCGATTCGCTCGATATTGATCACTTCATCGTCATTGTCACCAAGTGGGTGTTCAAGAAGCAACATGATCGTATCGATGATATCTTTCTCATTAATTTTATAGATTTGCATCTTCTCCAATAACAATTCGGATAGAGGGATAGTCGGATGATCCACCTCAAGACGATTATCCCAATTAATCACGTGCGAAAAATCAAGCTTATCGAAAAACACATCAACGTGAAGAGAACTATTTTCGTGGTTGAAGATCGCCCGATCTCCTTCGCTCATGATGGATACTTCCTTGTATTCACCATATCCCAGGTCAATCATCAGATCCTTGACCTCTTTGGTTTGCTTTCGATACCCAGCAAAATCGATATCCGTATATGCGCGTCCTAAAGCTGCCTGGAGATAACCATACTTTGGACAATGCATTTGAAATGCGAGTGAACCGATCACGCGTAAGATCACACCCGAATTATCACTGGCTTCAATTATCCTATTGAGCTCATTTTCAAACTTTTCACGTTCCGCCTGATCTTGTTCACCCATTCCGATCGAGCTATTGGTCATCGATTTCACCTCAGGGAATTTTTCAATCTGCTCTATAGAGCAAAATTTCAACAATTATAAAATAGATTTACAGCCTCGCTTTGATCAACTAAGTGCTCTAGCTTTCTAGAATATTCAACGATGATTCTATTACTTCGGTAAGTAGATGCTCACCCTTCTGTTCGTACCACTTGCAGAAATTCACACTATGACGTAAGTAAACCATGTACTCATCGTGCTGGACCTCTTTATCATAATAGTCAGTTACCGTCCAATTCAAAACAAAAAGATTACCTGCGCTTATCATTAGCGGTAAATTGAGCAATTCTATTTTACTTAGCGGCTCTAGTTCTTGGGATTGGCGAAGAACGGTCTGATAGTTATCCAGAAATAATTCGAAATCTCGCAATCTGACTTGTCCATCGTTTCTTTTCTTCCAATCCGTCGCGAAATACCATATCGCCAAACCAACGTCAAAACAACGTAAATCGATTTTCGACCAATCGAAATCGAAGAGAGCGACGATCTCCACGCCCTCAAATTTCATATTTCCAGGATGGAAATCGCTATGGATGACAAGTTTAAGCCATTCTGAAGCTCCAACTGAGACCAGTTGATGTTGGATTTCTTCACAATTTCTGAGTATTAAGGGGATGTTATCTCGTAAGTATCTGTCAAATACTTTTCCCTTGGAAGATCCAGAGCTTTGTTGAATTCGCTCTGCAATATGAGGTATGAGTTCAGCAATCTGGGATTCATATCTCCTCCCTTTTGGTTTCAGATCAACTACTGCCATATGGTATCGGGCCAGGAGAGCCGCCGCATGGCTTAATTCCTCGGGACTACAACGCGGTTCAATCCAGGTGTATTTGTCCTCGCCCTCTAGATATTCAAATATCGTATAGAATATTACCTGACCATCCTCGACTCTTGTGAGATAAGAATTCCCTTGCCGGGTTTCGATAAACTGAGCGACAAGAGTAAATCCTTTCTTTGCTAAGTGTTTGAGGATTGAGTGTTCAAATTCGATCTCAGATTTCCTAATACCAGTTTTATATCTTCGCAAAAAATGTCTTAGTCTTTGACCCTCTTTTTCAGTCTCAATCAGGAAACTGGTATTGATGTAACCTCGTTCATTACGTTCAAAATAAACCAAGTGACCAAGATCGTAAGAATTAAGTATGTCTTTGATCTCTGCTATGGCGTATTGCGAATTGAGAGACACGATTCCCTTTGGTTATCATTTAATTTGAATAAATTCATTCAAATTATATATGAAAGTTCAAAATCTTGCAATTTTGAACATAAATCGCTATAATTAATAAGAATTAAATCAAAAAACGTCATTCTTGGTGAAAATTTTAGAAATTAACTGGAAAGGATAAGTTCGAACACAAGGTTTCATAATTGAGCAAAACTCTGATCCCAGCGCAGCGTCAAGAAAAAATCCAAGAATACTTGATCGAACATAGTGTAGCTTCCAGTACTGAACTGAGTGAATTATTGGAAGTTTCTGAAGCAACTATCCGGCGAGATCTGGATCGAATGGCGGAAGAGGGTGTCTTAGTTCGCACTCATGGGGGGGCAATTCTTAACAGGCATCTTCAATTAGAACAAGAGTATAAAAAGCGCGCTCAAAGAAATGTCGCTGAGAAGAGTGAAATAGGCAGGCTTGCTTCGAAATTGATCCAGGATGGAGACATTGTTTTCATAAACAGTGGTACTACCACAACTCAGCTCATACGCCAAATCGAACCTAATGCAAATATCACTGTTGTCACGAATAACTTGAGCGCTGCATTAGATATCGCAGATGCTGGACCTGAATTAATTTTACTTGGTGGAACCTTCCAACCAAAATCCAATTCTGTCGCCGGAAGATTTTCAATTAATAATCTGAACCAGATTTACGCAAACCAGTCATTTATCGGCGTCGATGGAATATCGCTAACACATGGCTATACTGTTCCATCAAGCGCTGAAGCGGAGATCGTTAAATCGATGATTGAGCGGACAAAAGGACCTGTAACTGTTATTGCAGATCACAGTAAGTGGGAGGCAGTTTCCAATTTCGAGATAGCCAAATTCGATCGTATACAGCGTTTTATCACTGATGAAACTTTAGGTCGCATTGCAAAAGACATCCTCAACGAACATAATATAGAACTTCTGGTTGCCGGCATCTCTTCAACTTGATATTCGATTTGGAATTGGCTACTCACCAGCGAAAATCTATTCAATTCTAACCTGGATCGTGTCACCATATGCATACATGCCTCATATAAATTCTCATTTCCGAAGGAATTAATCATAGATATGAACAACCAAGCCAGAGTTGTAATCATTGGTGGAGGTATTTACGGCGTCAGCATTGCTTACCACTTAGCTGAGATGGGATGGAATGATCTTCTTCTGATCGAGAAAAACGATATATCCAGCGGTGCAACTGCCCACGCAGCCGGTTTAGTAACACAGTTTGCTACTTCAGAAACCATGCTGAAGTTTCGCAAGTACAGCATTGATTTATACAGCCAGCTGGGGTACTTCAATCATGTCGGCAGTCTGCGGGTTGCTTCGAGTCCAGAGCAGCTGAAGGAGTTTCAACGTAGCGTCAGCCGGGCAAAAGGCATTGGTATGGAGGTGGAGATGATTAGCCCGGCAGAGGCGATCGATATCATGCCTCAAATGAGCAAAGAAAACCTGTATGGAGCCATTTATTTACCGCGAGATGGTCATTTGGACCCGTACCAGACAACCACCAATATGGCGCGATTGGTAAAAGAAAAAGGTGGCAAGATCACAACGAATACGCTGGTGAATGGTTTCGAGTTTTCCCCAAATGGAGGAGTGAAGCGAGTTCTGACCGACCAAGACGCAATTGACACCGAGTTGGTGATCATCGCAGCTGGAATATGGTCACCTCGAGTGGCTGCCCTAGCTGGGATATCCATCCCTTCAACTCCCATAGATCACCAACACATTGCCCTCAAAGCTGTTCCTGACAATGTGTTTCCTCACGATTCCCCATGTCTTCGTGATCCAGATAATCTTGTTTATATGCGTGAGGAAACAGGAGGATTGGTGATCGGAGGCTATGAACCCAATCCAAAAGCGCGCTGGATCGATGGTGTTCCATGGGATCATGATGGCAGCCCCCTCCCACCTGATTTTGACCGCTTTGAGCAACTCATGGAGGGCGCTGTCCGCCGAATCCCATTCTTAGACCGCGCTGAGATCATATCTCTCACCTGCCATCCTGGCGCATACTCCCCAGATTGTCATCCTCTCATCGGTCCTGTTGCTGAAGCTCCGGGAATTTGGCTTTGCGCTGGTGTCTCCTTAAATGGATTTGGAGGGGCTGGAGGAATTGGAAAGTTGATTTCAGAATGGGTTATTGAAGGTGAGCCTGCCATGGACATTTTTGGATTCCGTTCATCCCGCTTTGGTGATTATTATGAGAACCCTTTCTATAGCACAGAACGCACACGAGAATGTGTGAAATACTATTACCGCTTGCGGTTCCCAAATGATGAGTATGAATGGGCGCGGCCTCACCGATTGAGCGCTCTGCACACTCGCTTGCAGGATTTAGGCGCCGTTTTCGGAGAGAAATTTGGTTGGGAGCGTGTTCTCTACTTTCGACCTGGGAAACCCTGGCGCATGGCAGGAGAAGACCAACGCAATTGGGGATGGGGTAAACCACCCTACTTTGAGCGCTTGAGAGATGAACACGAAGCCACGCGTGAGCGAGTTTGCTTATATGATTTAAGTTCATTTGGAAAAATTGATGTTCGCGGCCCTGGCTCACTTCCCTTCTTACAACGCCTGACGGATAACAATCTTGATAAACCAGTCGGCAGCGCTATCTATACGCAAATGCTTAACTCCCGGGGAGGGATTGAATCAGATTTGACCATTACCAGGTTGGCAGATGATCACTTTCGCATAATCACTGGTTCAGGGTTCATCGCCAGCGATCTCGCCTGGCTCCGAATGCAAATGTCGCAGGATGATAAACCGATCGAAGTAAGCGATGTAACCACTGAATGGTCATGCATCGCATTATGGGGTCCTGAAGCCCGATCAGTACTTGAGATCATCACTAATGACGATGTCTCCGATGATGCACTTCCCTACCTGCAAGCAGCCTGGATCGATGTTCTCGGAACCCGAGTGCTTGCACAAAGGGTAAGCTATGTGGGTGAATTGGGCTGGGAGATATATACCAGGCCAGATCGTGCGGTACAGGTTTGGGATGCCTTAACGAAGGCAGGTCGGGAATTTAGCATTGAAGTAGGTGGTTATAAGGCATTGGATTCTTTACGCTTGGAGAAAGGCTATAAATATTTCTCCTCCGACATAACACCCCTTGAAAATCCGTATTCTGCTGGCTTGAGTTTCTGTGTGAAGTTGGATCAAGGTGAATTTAACGGACGCCAGGCCTTAATGGCGATTAAAAAGAATGGTCCCAAGAAAAAACTCTGTACACTCGTGCTTGATGGCCATGATTATCTTCCTCTCTATGGCGGTGAGGCAGTATCTCATTCTGGGCGCGTGATCTCCCGTGTGCGCAGTGCCGGTTATGGTTTTACCGTTGAACGAAATATTGCCCTGGCCTATTTACCAACAGAACTTGCAGTAAGAGGAAGCCAATTCAAAATTCAAATATTCGATTCCCAAGTTCCCGCTCAAGTTGAAAGGAATGTTCTTGTCGATCCAAAAGGTGAACGCTTAAGAACCTGAGATGTCCCTATGGATAAATTCCCCAATAATTAATCACTTTACTTGCAAAAAAACTGGTGCTAAACTGGGAATCGAGAATACAAAAATAAATATTTTTAGATTTGAGGTAAGAATATAAATAATGCTTTCCCCCTCAAAATATGTTTGAAAGGAACAGGATATGAAGCTTTTCTATGCCACAGATGTTCACGGTTCAGAGATTTGCTGGAAAAAATTTATTAGCGGCGGAAAGTTTTATGAGGTCGACACGCTGATTCTTGGTGGAGATATGACCGGAAAAGCTATTATCCCAATTATCGCTCAAGGAAATCAAAAATATAAAGTAACCTTATTGGAGCAGGAAACGATTCTTGAGGGCCAAGAACAAGTAGATCAGATGGTCAAAACCATTCAAGACCGCGGCTATTACCCATTCGTAACCGATCCAGATGAAGTCGAGGAGATATCCAGTACTCCGGGTCGATCTGATGAATTATTCCTTGATCAGGTATTGTTAACCATTGAACGATGGATGGAATATGCCGATCAGAAGCTGAGTGGCACGGGGATAAAATGCTATGTCTGTCCGGGTAATGATGACATGTTCGAGATCGACCAGGTTATTGCGGCTTCGAAATCTGTAATTCATGCAGAGGGAAAGGTGCTTGAGCTTGACGATCACCATGAGATGGTCAGTTCCGGTTGGTCCAATCCAACCCCGTGGGACACACACCGCGAAGAACCTGATGAAGACCTGGAGGTACGCATCGAAGGAATCATCGCCCAGGCGAAGGACCCAGGCAGCGCAGTATTCAATCTGCATCCACCCCCATACGGCAGTGGATTAGACGAAGCGCCAGAATTGACAAAAGATTTACGCCCCACTCACGCTGGACGCGCCCTGATCCCAGTCGGCAGCCAGGCAGTATTGCACGTCCTTGAAAAATACCGCCCTGTTTTGGGATTGCACGGCCATATTCATGAAGGCAAAGGTACAAAAAAATATAAAAAAACATTGTGTATCAATCCCGGCAGCATGTATGAACAAGGCATTTTACACGGTGCGGTCGTCGACCTCAAACCGGACAAAGTCGGAACTTATATATTAACCACGGGTTAAATTTATTGGGATTGAATTAGTTATCTTAAATAATCACCGAACATTAAAAACTGAATATTGCAGGATGAGTTTTAATCCTGGAACCTTGAATTTTTAATGAGGGCAAAGGAAGGATTCGTTCATGTTTCAAGGAAAGGAGGTCTTATAGAGATAACATAAAGGTCCATATCCTCAGCTCTGAATCAATGTCCAATCATTCACCTTGTCTGCCTATATTGAGACGATTCAAGATCGGCAGACGCCTGAGAGTAAAGGAGGATTCTCATGAGTGAAGTCACCTTGTTCGTTCGTAAAGCGAGCGGTCTGGTGCGCTCCTGGTCCATGTTCGATGCTTTTATATATGCTACCTTCTCCATCAACCTGATTACTCTTGGTCTATACATTTTCTCATACTGCTACTATTTTGAGGGGAATTTGGCAACCGCGGTTGTGATCGGTGGTATTTTCACCATATTTGAAGTGGTCGTTTATGCAAGCCTGATCTCAGCCATGCCTCGAGCCGGTGGCGATTATGTCTGGCAGAGCCGCATCCTGGGTAGGGGGATCGGATTCGTCCTGGCAGTCACCGGCTGGTGGTTCATCCTCTGGCTGTGGGTGCCGCTGTACGCAGATATGCTGCGCTACGAAGTGCTCACACCCCTGCTTGCTATCGCTGGGCAGCAAAGTGCCGCCTTGTGGTTCACGGAAGGAGGCAATGGCATCCTGGTCGCGGCCCTGATCTTGTGTATACTGGTCGGGGTTTATATTGCCATCGGTATGAAGTGGTACGCACGTGTCCAACGCTTCTGCTTCTGGGGCGGCGTGGTAGGCTTGGGTGGGGTCATCATCCTGCTGCTAATTGGCAACCAGGAAACCTTTGTCAACAACCTTAACGCCATCGTTCCCGAGATGTTCGGCACACAGAGTATAGATCTGTATGCGGAAACATTCGCCGCTGGGCAGGAAGCTGGCACAGTCACGGGCCCTTTGAATGAAATTGCGCTTGGAGCCAGCCTAGCCCTGATTCCAATGATCGTTTTCTTTAATTTGTGGCCAAACTGGGGTTCAACCCTGTACGGTGAAGTGCGCGGCGCCAGCGATTACAAGCGCAACTTCTGGGGTATGACCACAGCCGTGATCGTTACTGCTACAGGTGCCCTGTTGCTGTTCGCTTTGTTCTCCAAGTCGCTGGGCTGGGATTGGTATAACAGCGCTAATGGGGCATTCTGGAACTATACATGGGGCTTCACGGAAACACCACCACCACTGCCCTTCTGGCCTTACCCGGCGCTGTTCGCCACCTTTATGGTGGAAAGCCGGGTGGTGATGTTCCTGGTCATCCTTCTAATGAGCCTGTGGTGGTTTGGCTGGTCAGGAACCGTATTCCTGAGCTCGACACGCGTGATCTTCGCTGCAGCCTTCGACCGCATGTTGCCCGAGGGTGTTTCCTATGTTGAACCCAGGACAAGGACACCTATCGTAGCCCTGCTCTTGATGGTGATTCCGGGTATGATCGTGGCCTTCCTGTTCGCTTACAACTACCTGGGATTCCAAACCCTGGTGCTGGATGCCACGCTAGTTATTGCGCTAACATTTCTCGGCACCACTGTCGCAGGCATGATCTTGCCATGGCGCTCAAAAGATGTTTTTGACGGCTCACCGATTGCAAAATACAAGGTGCCATCATGGTTGGGCTACCTGGGTATGCTGCTGTTCGTAGTTGGAGGGCTTTTTATGATCTACCAGTCCTTCACCTACGGTTACAATGCGCTAACAAACCTGGAAGGTCTTGACACATTGACCATTTTAATGGGAATTGTGGTCGGATTGCTGACCGTGGTCAATGCAGCGGTGATCTTGTGGCTTATCTACTACATCGGAAAACGTGTGGTGGGGGGCGACAAAGTACCCCTAATCACATTTGCCGGGTTCATCTTCTTCCTGTTCCTGGACTGGCTGCTGATCGAGTGGTTCTGGGATCCGAATTTCCTCTACGGAATCGGCTGGCAAAACTCCACTTCGATGGTCTTTATGATCATCAACTACGCAATTGCCCTAGTGATCTACCTCGGCTTCAGCTGGTACCGCCGCAACCAGGGTATTGATGTCAATAAGGTTTACCAGGAGATACCAGTAGAATAAACCAACAACCAAAAAACCTGACAGGACATTAAAGACCTGTCAGGTTTTTATTTAATCCATAATGCCTCCAAAAATAAAACTATAATGTGACATTGTTCAATTGACTCTAGCGTGTGAAGATGCTAGAATTTTTTATTGGTTTCAAATCACTATCTACAATCAATATCACGTTTTGTTCCATTTCAGGAATTAAAGAAATATGCTATCAAGTGAAGTAAAAATCCTTCAAATAACAAGATACTATTACGCGGTTTAATGGCACAAACCTTTACAAAGGAGGTGAAATAATATTCCAGAATACTTAAATTGTCTTTCGAAATAAGCAGTTCGTTTTTCCCTTGTCAAACAACAAGAATTATAGAATTTTCACACTTAGGAGAGCGAGAGATGTCGAAATACCAGAAGTTTTATTTGATATTCAGCATAACGATTATCACAGCAATTCTGTTGGCTGCTTGTGGAGGAGGTCAAGCTGAAAAAGAAGAACTGGTCATCTACACAGCAAAAGAAAATGAGGAGATAGAAGAGTACCTACCGGTAGCTGAAGAAGCCCTACCTGACCTTCAGCTGGAAGTTCTCCGCTTATCTACTGGGGATCTAACTGCCCGCCTGTTAGCAGAGAAAGATAACCCTCAAGCCGATGTGATCTGGGGTGTTGCAGCGACAAGCATGATGATCTTCGATGAAGAAGATATGCTGGTACCGTATGCGCCTGAAGGATGGGAGGAAATCCTGCCACAATTCAAGGACACTGCAGACCCGCCAGCTTGGGTCGGTGACGATGCCTATGTTACTGCTTTCTGTGTCAACACTGCTTTAACAGACGAGCTGGGCTTGCCTGTTCCACAATCCTGGGAAGATCTACTAGATCCAGTTTATGAGGGGCACCTCGTAATGCCTAATCCAGCCTCTTCGGGGACCGGGTTTATGTTTGTATCCAGCGTGCTTCAAGGGCTGGGTGAGGAAGAAGGTTGGGTTTACCTGGCAGATTTAGACAAGAACATGGCCATCTACACCAAATCCGGCTCTAAGCCATGCAAGATGGCTGGTGCCGGTGAATACCCGATTGGCATCTCATTTGAGTTTGTAGCTGCCAGCCAAATCGACGCCGGGGCACCTATGGTTTTGGTTCTTCCCGCCGAAGGATCCGGTTTCGAGATGGAGGTGAACGGACTTGTCAAAGGTACAGATAATGAAGAAGCAGCGAAAAAGTTCCTGGACTGGGCTATCAGTAATGAAGCAATGGAAATGTATGCTAAATACTTCGGTGTATTAGCCAAGCCTGGTTTTCCAGTTCCAGAAGGTATACCTGAAGATATTGCAGACCGTTTGTTCCCTATGGATTTCCGCTGGTCATCAGACAACCGGGATGCAATATTAGAGCAGTGGACTAACAATTTTGCAGCAAAAACTGAAGAAGAATAAGATAGTTGAATATTAATTGAAACACTTCACCTCTTGGGGCTCCTGGTTTTCCTCAAACCGGATGGCCAGAGCCCCATGTTTAGGTAATAAAAATGCAGCATTCAAATGCCTCGAATAATGGATCATTCCTGATCGTTAAACAAATAACTAAAACCTTTGGTGATCTAGTAGCCCTCAATGATGTTTCGCTATCAGTTAACGAAGGTGAGTTCGTCTGCCTGTTAGGACCTAGCGGTTGCGGTAAAACAACACTTTTGAGGATCATCGCCGGTTTAGAACAGCAAAATGTCGGAAAAATTTTCCAGGCTGGTCAGGATATCTCGCGCCTGCCCCCGCGCCAGCGTGATTTCGGCATCGTATTCCAATCCTATGCTTTGTTCCCTAATCTAACTGCGGCAGAAAACATTGCCTACGGATTGGAAAACCGCAAGGTTTCAAAGGATCAAATCAAGTCTCGTGTCAAGGAATTATTAGAGCTGATCGGTCTTCCTGAAGTAGGTGAAAAATATCCCGCGCAGCTTTCTGGAGGTCAACAACAACGTATCGCCTTGGCGCGCGCACTGGCACCTTCGCCTGGGTTATTACTTCTTGATGAACCTCTATCTGCTCTCGATGCACGGGTGCGAATTTCTTTACGGATTGAAATTAAGCACCTGCAGCACAGATTAGGCGTCACAACTGTATTTGTAACTCACGACCAGGAAGAAGCGCTGGTAATGGCAGATCGAATCGTCGTCATGGATCAGGGGACCATTGAGCAAGTTGGAACAGCAGAGCAAATCTATAGCACACCTGCCTCACCCTTCGTGGCAAACTTTGTCGGCATGATGAATTTTATCCCTGCAAAAACCACAGATAAGCCAGAAACAGTCCAAATTGATTCCTTAAAGCTCCTTTGTGATCCACCTGAGGATATCGGCCCAAACCAGCCCGTCACAGTTGCCATCCGACCGGAAGATGTCCACATCACACCCGACGCTAGTCAAACCCAGAATACTCTTGGTGTTACGGTCTCAGAAATCGAATTCCTGGGCTCATTTTACCGGCTTACTTGTGGAATAGAAGATACCCGGCAAGATCAGCTGCTCATCGAGGTATCCTCTCATCTTATGGAGCAGTTATCCATTGAAGTCGGTAACAAGATGTTTGTTAATCTTTCTCCTGATAACATCCGAGTTTATCCTGGATTAAGCGCAACTAATCTCTAAATGTTATTTTTATGGAATATTCCGCTGACAGCACACTTGAGCTACAAAATATAAAAAAGAAGAGAGTCCGGCAGAAATTAGGATTGGAAGATTATCTACGTCGGTTCTTGTTCGTTCTGATCGGAATTAGTCTTTTTATTTTTCTAATTTATCCCATATATGTTAATTTGGTTCGCAGCTTCGAAAACGAGATGGGGGAATTTGTCGGATTAGCGAATTATGTTAATTATTTCTCCTCCAGCACCACTTCGGCCTCTTTATCACACAGCATGTACATATCTGCGATGAGCATGGTTATAACTGTTGTGTTAGCTTTTATCTATGCTTATGGATTATCCCGCATCACAATCCCTGGCAAGAATATCCTGCGCGGTATTGCATTTTTACCAATTTTCATGCCATCCTTGGTGCAGGCACTGGCGTTAATCTACATTTTTGGCAACAACGGCATTTTTACCCGGCTGACTGGAATTAACATCCATATCTATGGTCCCACGGGGATCATCCTTTCTGAAGTTTATTACGCTTTCCCGCATGCTTTCATTATTATTGTCGCATCCCTGGCCTTGGCAGATGCGCGCTTATATGAAGCAGCAGAATCACTGAGAACAAAGGGTTCTCGCATGTTTACTACGATCACATTAGCAGGTGCCAGATATGGGTTACTAAGCGCCTGTTTTGTTGTCTTCACCCTGGCCATTACCGATTTCGGAGCACCTAAAGTCATAGGGGGGAACTACGACGTCTTGGCGACGGATATTTACAATCAAGTGATCGGTCAGCAGAATTTTGAGATGGGTGCCACGATCAGCACCTTGTTGCTCCTCCCAGCTTTGATCGCCTTTGTTTTAGACCGATTGGTCCAGCGCCGTCAGGTTGCCATGATTTCTACAGGTATCAATCCTATGGAGCCTAAACCCCATCAACCAATCGTTCAGTGGGGAGTCTTTTCATTCATCATATTGATGGCGATATTTATAATTAGCATCTATGTAGTTGTAGTAATTGGAGCTTTTACACAGTATTGGCCCTATGATCTTTCCTTCACCCTTAGGAATTTCACCTTTTATGTGGCCGGAACGCAGCACCGTGGAGGTGCTTTCGTTGTCTTGTGGAACAGCATCCAAATGGCATTTTGGACAGCGCTGATTGGCACCACGTTAATCTTTTTCAGTGCATATTTGATCGATAAAACCCGTGGACTAAATACCACACGGTCGATCCTATACCTATTATCAATCACCTCACTTGCTATTCCAGGTATGGTTTTAGGTCTGGCATATATTTTTACATTCAACAATCCTACCAATCCGTTGAATTTCCTTTATGGCACGATGGCGATCTTGGTGATATCAACGATCGTGCATTATTATACGGTCCCCTTCCTCACAGCAACAACCTCCATAAAACAAATTGATCCAGAGTTTGAGGCGATCAGTGAATCGATGAATACACCGTTTTACCGTACTTTCATGCGAGTTATTGTTCCAGTTTCACTGCCGGCAATAATTTCTGTCGCTTCTTATCTCTTCCTGAACGCTATGGTCACATTGTCAGTAGTCGTGTTTTTATTTGTACCAGGGAATGAGCTAGCTTCTTTATCAGTAATGCTCCTAGATGACGCTGGTGAAACCGCCCAGGCTATGGCGATGTCGTTATTGATTATCGTTGTAGGACTGCTGTCGAGGGGCCTCTTCTCTCTGCTCACGCGAGGTATTGAGCGGCGCTCACAAGCATGGACCCAAAGGTGACTACGAATTGTGTAAAGGCAACAATCTGTCAATTAATGAAACTACATTCACCAAGGAGCACCTCTCTTAAAAACCCAAATAAACATTAACCACCCAAGAAGTTTTTTATAGTCAATCAATAGCTTTAACATATCGATTTTTGGTGAATCAAAATTCGATTGAAAACTCTATTAAGAAAATCCCCTCAGTCATTTATCCTGGGGGCATAGATAATAAATACTGTACAATCCCGGTGTAACTGCAAATATCTCCATAAACCGGAAAAGGAAGCAGAATTGAACAAAGTCATTCTTGTATTATGCGATGCATTACGTTACGACACCGCTTTGGACGGAATGGGTTTCTTGGGACATTTGGTTGAAATAAAACAAGCAAGTCTTTACAAAGTGATTGGCGAACTACCCAGCATGTCCCGACCCATTTATGAAACGATCCACACAGGTCTTCCCGTCTCTGAGCACAGGATAATAGCTAATTACGTAGTCCGTCGATCTGAAAAACCAAATATCTTCCAATCAACACTTGAAGCAGGTAAAACCACCGCTGCGGCTGCCTATTACTGGTTCTCCGAGTTATACAACCGTGTTCCTTACGATCGCCTCGATCACCGTGAAGTGGATGACGATTCACTTCTCATCCAGCATGGGCGCTTCTACACTGAGGATGACTACCCGGATATCGAGCTTTTCGTTACCGCAGGCACGCTGGTCCGCAAATTCCAGCCAGATTATTTGCTCGTTCATCCAATGGGAATGGATTACCTAGGTGAAAAACATGGCGCGAATTCTCCCGAATATCGCAACCAGGCCATCATGCAAGATATGTACATGTCTGCATTGGTTGGGGAATGGATTGAACGCGGCTACAATGTTCTCATCACAGGGGATCACGGAATGAACGATGATGGCCGACACGGGGGAACGACACCCGAGGTACGCGAAGTGCCACTATTTTTGATCCGGCCAGACATTCCAGGTGGAGGAATTTCCAATGAGATCCTTTCGCAGCTTCAGATTGCGCCAACAGTTTGTAGTTTGCTTGATATTCCCATTCCGGACACAATGAAACACCCCCCCATCGTTTAGATGTTCGAACCGCTGCCGCTCATCTTTATTGCCATCGCATTGTTGTTTGATTTCCTAAACGGTTTTCATGATAGCGCCAACGTTGTGGCAACCACCATCGCCTCCAGCGCAATGTCTCCGCGCACAGCGCTTTCCATAAATGCGCTGACAAATTTCCTTGGACCTTTCCTGTTCGGCGTCGCGGTTGCCACTACCATTGGTACCGAGGTTGTAACAGAAGAAGCTGTCACCGTACCAACAGCTATGGCCGCACTGCTATCTGCCATCATTTGGAACCTTATTACCTGGTGGTTTGGGATCCCTTCCAGTTCTTCTCATGCCCTGATCGGAGGTTTCATTGGAGCAGCTTTGTTTGGTTTTGGCATCAATGCCATCCAGATCGATGGTCTCACCAAGGTTTTGTTAGCCTTATTCTTATCCCCGATTCTTGGGTTCATTTTTGGTTATATAATTTTGGCTTTCATTTTATGGATCGGCCGGGGAATTTCCCCACGCGTCAATCAAGTCTTTCGCAAAGGACAATGGCTCACAACCATAACCCTGGGGCTCAGCCACGGTACCAACGATGCACAAAAAACAATGGGTATCCTGACCTTTGGCCTGGTGGCGTTCGGGGTGTTGGATGAATTCATTGTACCGACCTGGGTCATATTAGCCAGCGCTAGCGCAATCGCCCTAGGAACCGCACTAGGCGGATGGCGTTTGATAAAAACTATGGGAGCAGGTTTTTACCGCATTCGCGCAGTGCACGCTTTTTCTTCACAGGTTGCAGGAACCGTTGTCATTCTCGGAGCAGCTATCTTGGGTGGGCCTGTAAGCACAACCCAGGTGATCAGCTCCACAATTGTGGGCGCCGGAGCCGCAGAGCGCGTTAACATGGTGCGCTGGGGGTTGGCTGGACAAATCGCAATGGCTTGGCTTGTCACCATTCCAACTACAGCATTGCTTGGAGGAATTTTCTTCTTATTATTGGACAAAATCATCTGAGGCTTCCTCCTACACCAAAAATGAGCAGTAAGCAGGACTCGCCAAAGTATGCGATAATTTTGGATAACAGATGGCAATCATCCGTGCCTAAATATAGATGTATATTTTCTACTATCGAGCCATCAAAATGCGGCTGATTCGATCATAAGCATACTGTACAATTGCAAAAGTTTATACCTACATCCATTAGTGAGGATCAATTCTCAGGTAGAAACTACTTTATCTCGATGTTAATTACTAAGGAGTTAATTAATGGACAGAAGATTTTCATCCATCATTGGTTTTATGATCATAGCTGTAATATTAACCGGTATCGCCAGCTTGGTGGTAGCAGTGGTTGCATTTTTTAATTCTGATTGGATTGCTTCAGGAATCAGCCTTGCTGCTGCAGCGCTTGCGTTCGGATTGACCACCAATGCATTATTACGTAGATAGGAATCGAGATCCGATATATTCATTAGTTTTCAGCCAAAATTAATAACGAAAGGTCAAAAAAATGCAAATATTTCTAATTTTCTCTCTTATCATCGCCTTTCTGGCAGTTATTTTCGCAGTCCAGAACAATACTGTCGTTCCGGTACGTTTCCTGATATGGGAGACCGAGGGATCTCTGGCTTTAATCCTTTTCATCGCCCTGTTCGCTGGAGCTTTGATCAGTTATCTTGCTACAACACCAACACAGATCAGACAGCGGATGAGGATATCAAACCAGCGCAAAGAAATCACCGAGTTGGATGATCAGCTCAAAAATTCTCGACAAGAATTGGAAGGCACAAGAGAACAACTGAAGCAACTGGAAGAGCAGAACCTGAAAGAAACCTCAGAACCTGCCGATAACGATAACAGCAATGACAATTAGCCTGAAATAGGATTTCTGTTTCACTATTCAGAAATTATTTCCTCAAGCACGGGGCATAGACATCCAGTTCCTAGTTGACGCTTTGTTGATCTCGAAAAAGGTCATCCATTCAATTCCACTCTATAAACCCGAATTATTCATAATGTGTATTCAGTTCTGATAGAGTATACATATGTAAGTCTGATTCTAAATTGTTATTGATAAGACAAAAAATTATTTATAACAATTGGGCTGAGAAGAACTAGTGATATACCACTTTGGAATATAAATTCAATATAAGGAGTGAATATGGAAGAGTTAGAGAGCTATCATATGACCCCTGAGGAATTCCGAAAGCATGGTCGGGAAGTTGTCGATTGGATCGCTGATTACTACCAAAGTATTGAGAAGTATCCTGTGCTTTCCCAGGTCCAACCAGGAGAGATTCGAATAAAACTGCCGCCATCTCCACCTGAACGTGGCGAGCCATTCGATGAAATCCTAGCAGATATCGAAAAAATAATATTGCCTGGTGTCACCCACTGGCAATCTCCGAAATTCTTCGCTTTTTTTCCTGCGAACGCTTCAGGTCCATCAATTCTTGCTGAGCTGCTCTCTGCAGGATTAGGTGTGCAAGGTATGCTGTGGGCAACCAGTCCAGCCTGTACCGAGCTTGAAACCCTTGTGCTTGATTGGTTGGTCGATATGCTCGGCTTACCATCAAAATTCAAGTCTGCGTCTTCAGGAGGAGGAGTCATACAAGATACTGCTTCAAGCGCTACGCTGTGCGCATTGCTTACAGCCAGGGAAAAAGCAACTCGATTTAGCACGAACCAACAAGGCAGTAACGGACGTTTAATCGCATATAGCTCTACTCAAGCACATTCTTCTATTGAAAAGGCAGTCAAGATCGCCGGTTTGGGAAAGAACAATTTACGCCTCATCGATGTCGATGAGCAGTTCGCAATGCGCGCTGATGAACTTGCCAGGCAAATAAAAGCAGATCGCGAGTCAGGTCTACTGCCATGCTTTGTATGCGCTACAATCGGGACAACTTCTTCAAATGCCATCGATCCTCTTTCGACAATCGGTCAAATCTGCCAGGAAGAGGATATTTGGCTGCACGTCGATGCGGCAATGTCTGGTACTGCTGCCATCTGTCCGGAATTTCGCTACATTCAAGATGGATTGGACCTGGCGGACAGCTACTGTTTTAACCCCCACAAATGGATGTTCACTAACTTCGATTGTGACTGTTTCTACGTCGCCGACCGGGCTGCTTTGATCCAAACTCTTAGCGTTCTGCCGGAATATTTGCGAAATAAGGCGACCGAATCTGGGGCTGTGATCGATTACCGTGATTGGCATATACCGCTCGGACGGCGGTTCCGCTCCCTCAAATTATGGTTCGTAATCCGTCATTATGGACTTGAAGGGCTGCAGCATCACATTCGAATGCACGTCGAATTAGCTCAAAAATTCTCCTCCTGGATCGAAGAGGATCCCGACTTTGAGCTGTCCGCGCCAGTACCTCTCAATCTGGTCTGCTTCCGCCATAAGGAAGGTGACGAATTCAATCGCCAGCTGCTGGATTCTCTGAACACGAGCGGCGAGATCTATCTAACTCATACCAGCCTCAATGATCGATACACAATTAGAATTTGCATTGGGCAGACTCAAACTGAAGAGCGTCATGTTGAAAATGCCTGGAAATTAATCCGTGAACATGCGGCTAACTTGCAAGAGCATTGAGAAAATTATGTAGTAGCTGTTGAATTTCGTGGAAAAGATCTTAAGAACATCACTCATAAGAAATTCCAGAATGTGCCAAGGTCTGCAATAAGGAAAAAGTGTCTATGAACCAGCTTCTCAAACTCAGCCCATCCGATCTTACTTTCCTGTGGGATGAATGTCCGCGTTGTTTTTACCTCAAGGTAGTGGAAGGTTTTTATCGTCCCGCGCTGCCATTTCCCAAGATCTTTAATCAAATCGATAGATTGATGAAGGATTTCTTCGAGGATTTACCCACAGAAGAAATGTCACCCGATCTCCCTCCTGGCAAGGTTGCTTTTTCGAACAAGTGGGTTAATTCAAATCCCATAACATTCTCCCATCATTCGGTAGGTTGTTACATCAGGGGTATCTTTGATACCGTTCTACAATTCTCAGACGGCACTTATGCCGTGGTTGACTTCAAGACCACCAAACCAAAGGAAGAACACATCACGTTCTACAGCAGGCAGCTTCACGCCTACGCTTATGCACTTGAACACCAAAAATCGGGATCATTCAATTTGAATCCGATCACCAGGATGGGATTATTGTGTGTAGAACCCACCGCAATGAGCCGAACTGAAACTGGTACTCTGGCATATGAGGGGAACGTTACCTGGCAGGAGATCCCAAAAAACGAGCAACAGTTTCTTGAATTTATTGATTCAATCTTGGATGTGCTTGATTCCCCCATGCCACCTGAGGCAGGTTCTACATGTAAATTTTGCCAATATCGTGAAGACGCCCGCAAGACTGGCTATTAAAATTTCGCTAACAAGGAGGTAAATATGATCGATCTGACATCTACTTTTGGAAAACGCGTGGCGCGAAGGCTCGAAGAAGAGAAAATCATTTGGTTGACGACCGTTGATTCCCGCGGAAGACCCCAACCCCGACCAGTCTGGTTTTTATGGGACGGGGAGAATATACTGATTTTCTCAAGGGAAGCGGGGTACAAGATCCAACATATCAAAAATAATGGCAAAGTGTCTCTAAATCTTGATAGCGATGGACAAGGGGGTGATATTGTCGTCTTGCTTGGAACTGCAATTATTGAGAATTATGCCATTCCAATAGAGCAATTAGAACAATATCTTGAGAAATACACTCAAGGGTTGGCACGACTTAATATGACTCCTGAGGAATTTCAACGTAGTTACTCTGTGGTCATACGCATCTCCCCCACTTTATTACGCGGGCATTAGGTAATTCGAAGCCAGAATAAATTATCTCACTTAATTTATTTAATCCAAGTGCAGAACAGAATATTGGGAAAGAGAATCGATGCCCGCCTTCAACTCGAAACGACTACGCGCATTTAGTGATTTTATATTGCATATTGTTTATCAGCAGGTGAATTTTATCTTCCGTTCAACCTGTGAATATTATTCTGCTAATCAGGGAATTTATTTAAGGAACCGGTTGACAGCCGCTTGTAACAATATTGGTTAATCTAACGTTTTCCCCCCATACAGATGCGAATACTCTTGCTCTAGTTAAATCACCGTCA